>NZ_JAMPNZ010000005.1:0-28182 GCF_028479625.1 Providencia sp. PROV197 | reverse complement strand
CTGGAGCAGGGGAATAATAAGATTGAAATGGTTTCCCTCGCTGATTTCTAAACATGAGTGCCTTTCTCGAAGTATCTTTTCTAGTCTTCTACCCACAATCCGAATTATTTAGAGCATCGCAACGGAGTTGAAAGAATTTTTTGAGCTTATTATGTGTGAATTGGTTAGGGCATCATTGTTGAATTAAAAAGTATTTTCTTGAATTTATTGTGAGTGAGTGCCTCAATCCCTATCGGCGGATTTGGCTAAATAGGTCTCCGCGGTGGTGTGCCAAGCTCTTGGTGATTGGGTGAAGCCCAATTTCAGATATTCGGTGAGATTGCTGTCGGTGGAGAAAAATAAAATTTGGCAGTCGGGGGGAAGTTCTTCGGCGGCAATGCGCATTAATTGACGGTCGATGCCGTGTTTTTGATAATGTGCGTCAATGGCAAGTTCGCAGATATAACAGCAAGAACTAAAATCCGTGACTGCACGGACAAACCCCACCACTTGCTCATCGTCCCATGCACTAATCAATAAATCCGCGTTATTCAGCATTGCATCTAATTGAGTTAGATTATCGGTTGAAACCGTTTCTCTAAACGGTGACTGAAGAATTAACCGAATAAAATCTTCAACTGATATGGCGAAATTCATTTTATAGCTCAGGCGGCTGGTAATAGCATCCATAGGGTTTCCTTTGCAATCAATTAGCTCTTTTATAGGTTTAGCCTGAAATGGTGAAAATTTCCTGTTTTTAGGGGGATTTATCAATAATTTCTGTGTTTATGGAATGGTAGTTCGCGTGAAATCAACAATATCGTTATCTATTGAATGGACTGATTAATTAATATATTTAATTTTTAGCCTCATTCGGCTATTCCAATTATTGCTTAAATATCTTAAGTTAAATTCAATGCTGCCATTATATTTTCAAAATACACGCGGCAAGGTAAAGCACCATAAGAATTCTATTCAACAAATAAATGAACGAGATATGACTATGGAACTAAAGGATTATTACAGCATCATGGGTGTAAATCGCACTGATGATTTGAAGACCATTAAAACCGCATATCGCCGCTTAGCGCGCAAATATCACCCTGATGTTAGCAAAGAGCCCGATGCGGAAGCGCGTTTTAAAGAAATCGCCGAAGCGTGGGCAGTACTAAGTGATAAAGAAAAGCGTGCAGAATACGATGAGATGTGGGAACACCGAAATGACCCTTATTTTAACCAAGGGGCTCAAGGCCAGCAAAGTCATTCATACTCCCAGCAAGGTTTTGATTCAGGGAATTTCGATGATATTTTCTCATCGATGTTTTCTCAACGTGCACGTAGTGGTAGCACAAGGCAGCCTCGTAGCCACCGCGGCCAAGACCTCGAAGTGGAATTGGCTATTTTCCTCGAAGAGAGCCAAGAATCACACAAACGCACCATAAGCTACAATTTACCAGTTTATAATGCCTACGGTTTTATCGACAATGAAATCCCCAAAACATTAAATGTGACAATCCCTGCGGGGGTTATCGATGGGCAACGCATTCGCTTAAAAGGGCAAGGTACCGCAGGGGAAAATGGCGGTGAAAACGGGGACTTATGGATTACCATCCGCATTGCACCACATCCATTATTTGATATTAAAGGGCATGATTTGGAAATTGTGGCGCCTTTAGCACCTTGGGAAGCGGCGCTAGGCACCAAAATCACTATTCCGACGCTCAAAGACCCTATCGTTATTACAGTTCCTGCAAATAGCCAAGTAGGCCAAAAATTACGAATTAAAGGAAAAGGACTGGTACACAAGGGGCATGCTGGTGATTTATACGTGATTATAAAAGTGGTGATGCCAGAGAGCAGTGATGCACAATCCAACGCACTGTGGCAGAAGTTGGCGGAGGCACAACAGAGTTTTGACCCGCGTAAGAATTGGGGAGGAAAATAATGGAACAGTTAACAACACTAACCGTTATTGATTTCTGTATTCATACAGGTATCGCTGAAGATGAATTACAGGAAATTGTCGGGCTGGGGATAATCCAACCGATTGAAACAACTCATGAATGGTTATTTGACGACCAAGCCGTGATTATTGTGAGAAGGGCGGTGCGTCTTTACCATGAGCTAGAGATTGATTGGCCAGGGATTGCAATGGCCATGAGCTTGATGGATCAAAATGATAGACTGCGGCGTGAAAATGAGATGCTGCGGTTACAGCTCAAACGTTTTATTGATGAATAATACCAATAATTAATCAAGTCACAGCTGTTGGGATTAGTAAGTATTGAGCAAAAAATGCAGGCTAATTTCTCATAAAAAAGCCCTTATCATGGGAATAAGGGCATAATGACGACAACGAGATTTTTTATTGTTAATTAAATGGCTGCCGCTTGGGCAATTAATTTACCGAGCGCTTGCCAGTCTTCTTTGTCAATTAAGTCATTTGGCACCATCCACGAGCCACCGCAGACTAACACCGATGGTAACGCGGTGTATTCCTTAATGTTTTTCACACCGATACCGCCCGTTGGCATAAATTTCACTGGGTAAACAGCGCTCAGGGCTTTTAGCATGGCAACGCCGCCAGAGGCTTCCGCGGGGAAGAATTTTAAGGTGGTCAGGTTAAACTCAAGGGCCTGTTCGACGAGGCTTGGGTTATTCACTCCAGGAATAATAATCACTTTCTTTTGTTGGCAATAAGCGACGATTTTGGGGTTAAAACCTGGGCTAACAATGAAGTCCACGCCTGCATCAATAGCTTGGTCAACTTGTTCAGTGGTTAACACGGTGCCAGCAGCAATCAGCAATTCAGGGTAGGCGGCACGCATATTTTTAATGGCTTGCACGGCGGCAGGGGTACGAAAAGTCACTTCCGCACACGGCAGGCCGTTTTCCACCAAGGCTTTAGCAAGTGGTGCGCCATGTTCTGCATGATTAATGGTGATCACGGGAACAACGTTCAGTTTTTTAATTCTTTCAATCAGTTGATTCATGGCTAAAGCCCCTTAACATTTTCCTAAATCGGTGGTTGGCATGGCCTCGGCAGGAATAATTGCTCCCCGGTGTTGGATAACAGTTCCTGCCAGTAAGTGGCCAGTTTTTGCCGCGTCGCACGGTGTGCCGCCCAAAATGCGGCAGGCAAGATAACCTGCACTGAACGAATCCCCTGCGGCGGTGGTATCAATAACGTGACTGACTTTATTTGCTGGCACTTCATAGCGCTCATTATCAATGATCACGTAGCAGGCCTCCGCACCACGTTTGATCACAATCTCATTCACGCCATACAGTTGCGTACGCGAAATGGCTTCGATTTCGTGGCAATCCCCATACAGAAGTTGCTCGTCATCAAAGGTCAGAAACGCGATGTCGGTTAATTTTAATATTTGTTGGTAAGCCTGTTGTGCGGCTTCTTTTGATGGCCAAAGAGCAGGGCGATAGTTATTATCAAACACAATTTTCGCACCGTGCTGTTTAGCTTGTTGCAGTATTTCCATTAAAAGTTGGCGAGCTGAGTCAGGTAAAATCGCTAAGCTGATGCCACTTAAATAAATAAATTGTTGTGAATTAAGAAGTTGCTGTGTGTGTGCTTTGCTGTTTTCATCCAACCAAAATTTGGCGGCTGCGTTATCGCGCCAATAAAAGAAACGGCGTTCGCCATCAGCGGAGGTTTCAATTAGGTACATCCCTGGTAAATGCTTTTGTGAAATTGAGACAGCTTCAGTATTAATACCTTCTTGCTGCCAGCTATCCAGCATTTGTTGGCTGAATGGGTCTTTTCCTAAACCAGTGATATAGCGTGTTGTCACACCCTGTTTTTGAGTTAAGCGAGACAAATACAGCGCAGTGTTTAGCGTGTCCCCACCGAAGGCTTGCTTATACAGCTCCCCCGACTTTTGCAATTCAACCATGCACTCGCCAATGACGGCAACTTGCGGATGTGTACTCATTTTTATCACCTGCGCGATTACGACTGTGTTATCGATTACTGACCTGATGAGGCTATTAAAACGCATTTGGTACAGAAACTCAATGAAAATGAAACGCCGTTTTAAAAATAATGAATCACTGTTCTTGTTTTTATGAGGTTCGACAATTATGCTATGGCGTATCGCGTGGTTTTAATTGGCTTTATGATATTAATTATCGCGGCCAATCTAATAGGATGAAGAAAATAACATGGATAAGACGACTCAGACTGATGCCGTATCTGCAGTGGTGAAAGTATTTAGTATTCTCAGTGCGTTAGGGGAGCAAAAAGAGATTGGTGTTTCTGAGCTATCCCAGCGTTTATTAATGTCAAAGGCCACCACCTTTCGTTTTTTGCAAACCATGAAACAATTGGGCTATGTGGAACAAGAAGGTGAGGCAGATAAGTACTCACTGACATTAAAGCTCTTTGAATTAGGCGCAAAGTCCCTTGAATATGTGGACTTAATTGAAATCGCGGATAAAGAAATGCGCCATATTGGGCAAATAACCCATGAGGCCGTGCATTTAGGGGCATTGGATGAAGATGCCATTATTTACATTCATAAAATTGATTCCAGTTATAACTTGCGCATGTATTCGCGGGTAGGCCGCCGTAACCCACTGTATTGCACAGCAATTGGCAAAATTTTACTGGCTTGGCAAGATGAAGAAGCCATTCGTTTAGCTTTAAAAGATGAGACGTTTACCCAAAAAACGGATACAACCATTTTAAGCATCGAAAATTTGCTGGTGGAATTAGCTGCAGTGCGGGAGTGCCATTATGCGCAGGATAGAGAAGAGCAAGAACTCGGTTTGCGTTGTGTTGCGGTGCCTGTTTATGACCGCTTAGGGCATGTGGTGGCGGGATTATCGATTTCGTTCCCAACCATTCGTTTTGATGAGCAGCAACTTGACCACTATGTACAATTGCTAAAAGCGTCAGGTCGCCGTATTTCAGAAAAAATGGGATATCACCATTATCCATGATATTGATGATATCGGGTTATTTATGAATTCAGTTTTTGGGTAAATAACGCAGTGTATTCAAATTCCTGAGTTTGCTCTGGATTACCTGAACTTGTGGCTTCAGGGTAAGGTTTATTTCCCGGGAAATCGCGAGTTAGGCTCCACATCGAAACAAGGTTTAACCCTATTTTCTTAGCAAACTCGCTTAAGATATCCGCATCATGGAAACTAAACATAGTCAGGTCATCGTTTAAACCAATCATCGGTGTGATTTGAACATAATCATACATTTCTTTATCACCAACGGTTGGGTAGAACGGCTTTAATTGGTTCTTAATGCTGATGGCCGCTTTGATAGCCGCATCGCCGAGACTGCTGATATTCGGGTCATAGTAGTCCATTGCCATGCCATTCACTTTCATGACTAAACCAGCATCCACTGATTTTTTGACTAAATCTAGCCCTGTCCCTGTGAGTCCTGTAGGCAGGGTGGGTAAGGTTAGGCTTAGGGTGATCTCAGGGTTATTTTCGATAATCACTTTTAACGCAGCAAACGCCTTGTCTGCATCATAGAGGCCGTTCTCAAAGTCTAAATCGATATGTGATGCGCCAAGTACATCTATCACCTCTTGGTAGGTTTCAATGAGTTGTTCCAGTGGTTGTACGAGGGAAACATCTTGGTTTGCTGCTCCCCCAAATGAAACGGCAACGTTGACACCAGCTGTAATAAGTTCATCCGTTAACGGTTTTGCCCAGCTAATTGGCATCGTAGGTTGGGCTGACCATGCTGCTTGTTTATCACGAGTTGCGGTTAAAAAACCAAGATAAAGAATATCAACGCCATATTTGATAGCCGCTTGGCTGTATTTCGCATTAGGCCTGCCATTCGGGTAGTTTTGCCAATCGTTCCAAGTTGCATCTACGCTGACATCGATATACGGACCAAAATACGTTTTATTCATTGTCTATCCTTTCGCAGGTTAAGTGATATAAAGTGAAATTTCGCCCTCAATAAGTTAATCAGTCAATTGAGAGGGTAAGGTTACTTTTATAAAAAATAGCGAATGGAACAAGATTAAAAATTGTTAGTAATCTACTAGGTTACAGTCTCAGACAGCAGAATCAGCTCATCGGTCTGTTTTTACTTACCGCCTATTTTCGGCTCGGACGATTTCTAGCAAGATTAAAAAATTGCAGGGACCTAATAGATTGTAATAACAGACTTTAATAAGTGATTGAAGATTAATGCTGCGTAAATTCTATATTCTTAATAAAATTTATATCAATCAATTGATTTTATAGCTAATGTGAATTATCTATTTGAATAATAATATTATTATAAATTAGTATTTAATTATTTTTTATACGGTACTACTGTTGTGCGTATAATGTAAACTTATCGAAACAGTAGGGTATCTTTATGTTTAAAAAGGCTATTTTTATTATCTTTCTTAGTTTCACTTCTTGCGGCTTTGCCAGCGACTTTACCTTTAAAGAGAAATCACCCGTTGATCGCCAGTTTGATAAAGACTACCAAGGGGTTAAAAAATTACAGGCAGAACAGAAGTTTGTCTTTGATCCCAAAAAGAAACTTTCGCCAGAAGAACAAAGTTATCAAGCTTTACTTGAGCAGCGTGACGCCGACGAAAATGCCTTGTTTAGGCATTTCAATGTTTGTGATGTTAACCCAACGGGAGCTGGATGCCCGAGTGCAACGCCATGGATGAACGATCGCCAGCAAATGAAAAAGATGTTGGAACAAGCGGGTCGGTATAATTAATTGTTGAACCATTAATTATTAAATTATTAGGGAGCAATAAGCTCCCTTGTTTATTTGGGGTTATACAGATTCAGGAAATGTGAGAGTTGCCCCAGGAGATTCTCGGCTCAAATGAATGAAATTCATATGTTTTTCATATTGATCGAGAATATCACTAATAACCTGCTCTTTAGTGTAATCCATTAAATCGTTTCCTTGCGAACCTTCCCATAAAAAGGTTTCTAAACGGAAATAATGGGATTTCCCTGAACGGGCACGATAGGTAAAACCAGGAACGGAATAACGTTGTGGCCACACTTGGTAAATAAAGCTTTGCTCTTCACCCAAGTCAACAGTGAGCTCTAGATGGTCTAACCGTTCATCGGAAATGGGGGGAAGAATGCTAAACTCGACCTTCGCTCCCCTTAAACTCAGCTCTTTCGCCACGTCTTGCATCGCAGGGATGCATACTAAATCCAACATTCTTTGCGTATAAGAGGTTCCTGGGAAGTTCATGACACGGCCTAAACGCTGCTTCCAGTTTAATGTGCCGTTGCCATACAGTGGCACGGGCGCATTGGTATTTAAGGAACTGACTCGTCTAAAATCCTCCACTTTTAATGATTTATACAAGCCTGCCATAATAAAGAAAATCACAAAGCTAAAGGGGAGCCCCATAATGACCGTGGTGTTTTGTAACGCAGCAACACCATCGGTCATCAGCATACCTAATGTGAGTAAGCCAATGGCGACTGACCAAAAAATACGTAACCAATTAGGGGCATCATTATTGATGTCACTGAGTTTTGACGTGAAATTCCCCAGTACCAGTGAGCCAGAATCTGCGGAGGTGACGTAGAAAAGCAACCCAGTGATCGTGGCAAGTGAAGCGGTTAGGCCAAATCCAGGATAAAGTTCAAGGAGGGAATAGAACCCTTTTTCAGGGGCTTCTAAGACCGTTTTTGCGAGTTCGCTATTTCCGTGAATAATTTCATACAAAGCACTATTACCAAAAATGGATAGCCATAATAGAGTGAAAACAAACGGAATAATTAAGGTGCCAATCACAAACTGGCGGATTGTTCGCCCCCGTGAAATACGCGCGAGGAATAACCCGACAAATGGAGACCATGCTACCCACCATGCCCAGAAAAACAGGGTCCAGCTATTCATCCAATCCGTTGGGCGGTCAAATGCGAAGCTGTTGAGTGTCATCCCCATAAAGCGGTTAACGTAGTCTCCGACATTTAACACGAGTGCATTGAGTAAGAATTCGGTATCACCAACAAATAATATAAATAAAATCAGCCCTAAAGCGAGTAGGACATTAAGTTCGGACAATACCCGTATGCCTTTATTGACCCCTGATGTGGCGGATATGACGGCCATCACAACGGAAAGGAAAATTAAGCCACTTTGTACGGTTAACCCTTGTGGTAAATCAAATAGGACTTTTAAGCCATAATTTAGCTGGACGACGCCGATCCCCAGGGTGGTGGCAATTCCGAAAATAGTCCCCAAAACGGCGGCGATATCGACAGTATGGCCGATTGGGCCATCAATACGCTTGCCAAATATTGGATAAAGAGCGGAACGGATCGTTAGGGGTAAATTATAGCGGTAACTAAAGTAGCCTAATGCAATTCCCATTAAAGCATACATTGACCAGCCCGTTAGGCCATAGTGGAACAGTGTCCACACCATCGACTGACGAGCTGCTTCTAATGTTTGGCCTTCGCCTGTTGGCGGTAGCATATATTGTGTGACAGGCTCTGCCACGGAGAAAAACATTAAATCAATCCCTATCCCTGCAGCAAATAACATGGCTGACCAACTTAGCATACTAAATTCAGGTTTGGATTGTTCTGGCCCAAGTTTGATATTTCCGAAACGAGATGTTGCGACAAAAATGACGAACACTATGTATAACGTTGCAGCTAACAGGTAATACCAACCAAAGGTTTTTGATACCCAACCAAGGGTAGCGACGATCCATTGGTTTGCTGTTTCGGTCATTAAGATGGTGAAAAAAGAAAACGCGAGTATTAGACCCGCGGAAGTGAAAAAAACCACAGAATTTAATTTGTCTTTCTGCTGATTTTTCGAACTATTGAGAGTTGTCATCGGCAGTTCCACATTTTTATTTATTTAACAGGTGAAAAATTATTATTCTTGCTAATTAATTGAAATTTAAGCAAGTTAACCCTATTTTATCCTATTCCCCCCTGTGAAATTGTGAATTAATTGTGACAAATGGTAGTTAATATTGATTGAACATTCAATTAAAAAAACGTTTAATAAATGGAGACAATGTGTTTTTAGGTTAAGAGCTCATGCCGAAAATAGGTATTCAATCGATACGTAAACAGCAATTAATTCAGGCAACGTTAGCGGTAATTAATGAGGTTGGAATGCAAGAGGCCAGCTTTGTATTAATTGCACGTAAAGCGGGTGTTTCCACGGGAATTATTAGCCATTATTTTCGTGATAAAAACGGTCTACTCGAAGCGACTATGCGACATATTCAATATCAATTGGGCTTTGCCGTTGCGATGCGTTTGAGAATGTTAACGGGTGCAGACGCTAAATCGCGTATTCAAGCCATTGTGGAGGGTAACTTTGACCCAACACAGACGAGCGAGGCGGCAATGAAAACGTGGCTCGCGTTTTGGGCAAGTAGCATGCATCAGCCAAGTTTAAATCGTTTACAGCAGGTCAATGACCGACGTTTATATTCAAATTTAAGTTATGAATTTGGGCGCGTGCTGGCAAAAAATGAGGCGCGAATGGCAGCTAAAGGCCTTGCGGCACTTATTGATGGACTGTGGTTGCGTAGTGCGTTAAGTAACGAAACCTTCCCTGTTTCCGATGCGTTAACAATAACGAATGAGTATATCGAAATGAAACTCGGCGAGGTACACGAAGCTCAAACCTAAAATAATTTTACAGGAGATAGTATGAAGAACCCACCACTACATCAGCTATACATTCATGGTGGTTATATTGATAGCTCGCAACCACAGTGCGACCAATTTCCCGCGATCAACCCTGCCAATGGTGAGGTGATTGCCAATCTCCAATCGGCTAGCCAAGAAGATATTCAGTGGGCAGTGGAAAGTGCCAAACAAGGGCAAAAAGTGTGGGCGGCAATGACGGCAATGGAACGTTCGCGAATTTTACGTCGTGCGGTCGATATTTTACGAGAACGCAATGATGAACTCGCCTACCTTGAAACCCTTGATACAGGAAAGCCACTTTCTGAAACTCGATATGTGGACATTGTGACGGGAGCTGATGTCCTTGAATATTATGCAGGCCTTATTCCAGCGCTTGAAGGACAACAAATTCCATTGCGGGAAAGTTCATTCGCCTATACACGCCGTGAACCTTTGGGGGTCGTCGCTGGGATTGGCGCGTGGAATTACCCGATTCAAATTGCGTTGTG
Organism: Providencia sp. PROV197; assembly: GCF_028479625.1. Taxonomy (NCBI): domain Bacteria; kingdom Pseudomonadati; phylum Pseudomonadota; class Gammaproteobacteria; order Enterobacterales; family Morganellaceae; genus Providencia; species Providencia sp. PROV197. Next base: position 18,061 of record NZ_JAMPNZ010000005.1, on the reverse strand, counting down.
GAAATCAGCCCCTGCACTTGCGGCGGGCAATGCGATGATTTTTAAACCCAGTGAAGTGACGTCGTTAACTGCGCTTAAACTTGCTGAGATTTATACGCAAGCGGGTGTCCCTGCGGGGGTATTTAACGTGGTAACGGGTAAGGGAGGGGAAGTCGGGCAGTGGCTCACGGAACACCCAGAAATTGCAAAAGTGTCATTCACGGGCGGGATAGCGACAGGGAAAAAAGTGATGGCCAACGCTTCTGCCTCTTCCTTAAAAGAGGTCACCATGGAGTTGGGTGGCAAATCCCCGTTAATTATCTTTGATGATGCAGACTTAGATAAAGCAGCGGATATTGCCATGATGGCCAACTTTTACAGCTCAGGTCAAGTTTGCACCAATGGAACCCGCGTGTTTATCCCTGAATTCCTCAAAACGCAATTTGAAGCGAAAATTGTAGAGCGGGTTGCACGAATTAAGATTGGTTCACCGATTGTAGAAGAAACCAATTTTGGGCCATTAGTTAGCTTTCCTCATATGGAAAATGTATTACGTTACATTGAATTAGGTAAGCAACAAGGGGCACGGTTATTGTGTGGCGGTGAGCGTCTTGTTGAAGGGGATTTTGCTAAGGGGGCCTATGTGGCACCGACTGTCTTTACGGATTGCCGTGATGAAATGCAAATTACACAAGAAGAGATCTTTGGCCCAGTGATGAGTATTTTAAGTTACCAAACTGAAGATGAAGTTATTGCGCGTGCAAATCATTCCGTCTATGGGCTAGCCGCGGGCATTGTCACGCAGGACTTAACACGTGCTCATCGTGTTATCCATCAGTTAGAAGCAGGTATTTGTTGGGTCAATACATGGGGGGAATCCCCAGCAGAAATGCCAGTGGGGGGCTATAAGCACTCAGGTGTTGGTCGCGAAAATGGCATCATAACGCTGCAAAACTACACACAAATCAAATCCATTCAAATTGAACTTGGGGAGTTTTCATCCGTTTTCTAATCACATCATTTTAATTTGACTGAAACAGAGGAGATAACAATGGTCTATGACTATATTATTATCGGTGCTGGTTCAGCCGGTAACGTTCTTGCTACACGCCTGACAGAAGATCCTGAAGTTACTGTGCTGCTCCTAGAAGCAGGAGGGCCAGATTATCGGCTCGACTTTCGCACACAAATGCCAGCCGCATTGGCGTATCCGTTGCAAGGGCGTCGTTACAACTGGGCGTACGAAACTGACCCAGAACCTCATATGAATCATCGTCGTATGGAATGTGGCCGCGGAAAGGGGCTTGGTGGCTCTTCGTTAATTAATGGCATGTGCTATATCCGTGGAAATGCGATGGATTTTGATGGGTGGGCCCAAGCACCAGGCCTTGAAGATTGGCGCTATCTTGATTGCTTACCCTATTTTCGTAAAGCAGAAAGCCGCGATATTGGGCCAAATGATTATCACGGCGGAGATGGCCCTGTGAGTGTCGCAACACCAAAAACGGGTAATAATGTGCTGTTTAAAGCGATGGTGGAGGCTGGCGTACAAGCGGGTTATCCAAGAACTGACGATTTAAATGGTTACCAACAGGAAGGTTTTGGCCCAATGGATCGCACTGTTACACCACAAGGGCGACGTGCGAGTACAGGCCGTGGTTATTTAGACCAAGCTAAAGGGCGAAAAAACCTGACAATCGTGACGCATGCAACAACAGATATCATTGAGTTTGAAGGGAAAAAGGCGATAGGGGCCAAATATTACCAAGGTGACAGCACGACGGCAATAACGGTAAAAGCGCAAAAGGAAGTGCTTTTATGTGCAGGTGCAATAGCTTCCCCGCAAATTTTGCAGCGCTCAGGCGTTGGCCCCGAAGAGGTATTAGATGAATTTAATATTGAAAAAGTGCATGTATTAGAAGGTGTTGGGCAAAACTTGCAAGATCACCTTGAGATGTATTTGCAATATGAATGCAAACAGCCTGTCTCTTTATACCCCGCATTAAAATGGTATAACCAACCGATGATTGGTGCACAGTGGTTATTTAAAGGCACAGGGATTGGCGCGAGTAATCAATTCGAAGCTGGGGGTTTTATACGCACCAGCGATAAATTTGCATGGCCGAATATTCAGTTCCATTTTTTGCCTGTAGCAATAAATTATAACGGCAGTAATGCGGTAAATTTACATGGTTTTCAAGCTCATGTGGGTTCAATGCGCTCACCAAGTCGCGGCCGAGTCCGTTTAGCCTCATTAGACCCGCGTCAACACCCAAGCATTTTATTTAATTACATGTCATCAAAGCAGGATTGGGAAGAGTTCCGCGCAGCAATACGTATCACGCGAGAAATCATGGCGCAGCCAGCACTTGACCCTTATCGGGGAGAGGAAATTAGCCCTGGTAAGCACATTCAAACGGATGAAGAACTCGACGCATTCGTTCGGGAACGAGCCGAAACGGCATTTCATCCCTGCGGAACCTGTAAAATGGGCAATGATGATATGGCAGTGGTGGATGGTTCAGGGCGTGTACATGGGCTTAGTGGCTTACGAGTAGTCGATGCGTCGATTATGCCGCTCATTATTACGGGAAATTTGAATGCAACGACCATTATGATTGCCGAAAAAATTGCAGATAAAATTCGTCATCGCTCTCCATTAGCAGCAAGTGATGCAGAATATTATGTAGCGGATGGCGCTCCTGTTCGGAGGGAGCCTCAGAAATAACGCATTATATTAAGCTACTAGCGGTCATTTAATTCCCTTAAGCGACGATACGTTGAGTATTGTCGCTTTTTTTACGTTTGAATAAAGATTTTATTAATAAACAACCTAATGATAATAATAATGCAAATGATATTCATTATTATCTTGATCATTATTATCATTGGTGTATATTTCAATGGTTATTGCATTCATAGGGGGAATAGGCACGTAACCATTCAATAAATAAGGTTTTTCTGTTGGCTTCATTTAAAGCGTAACATATAAACCTACAATAAAATTCATGAATTCCAGTATGGCAGTAGGGATATATAACTCTGCTCGTACGGGGTTTTATTGTCTCAATAAAATAATCATTAATTAATGAAGGCATTACTTAAATGATATTTCAAAATAAAAAAATAATTAGCTTACTTGTTATTTGTTCATCAAGTGCGGCATTTGCGGATGAAACTCAAACTACACCTCAGAAAGATAAACTGACGGTCACTGCCAGTAAAATAAAGTCGAATAGCAAACAAATCGATACCAAAGATGTTTCAACGGTTCGAGGAACAACCAATTCCGATATATTTGCGAATGAAAGTTCATTACAGGTTAATAATGCTCGAAATGAAGCGGGTGCATTGGATATCGGTATTCGTGGCTTGCAAGGTAATGGGCGAGTGCCGATTATTATTGATGGCAGCTTGCAATCTACCAATACATGGCGAGGCTACCAAGGCAGTACGGACAGAACCTATATTGATATGGATTTGGTCGATACTATCAATATTGAAAAGGGGGCGTCGATGAGCAAATTCTCTGGTGGTGCTATCGGGGGAACGGTGAAATTAAAAACCTTATCGGCGAATAGTATTATCCCCCAAGGTGACCAATTCGGTTTTTTATTTAAAGGGAATATTTACAATAATAATCGCCGTCCATCAGTGGCATCAGATGAAAAAAACGAATCACAGTACCGCTTATCGAATGGGATTAAAAATTCTCACTTTAATAATGGTTCAGTGACAGTGGGAATGGCGTATCGAAATGAAAAATTCGATGTACTGATTGCTCACAGTGATAGAAAGCAAGGCAACTTTTTGGCAGGGAAGAATGGCTACCATAAATATTCAACTACAGATGCCCCCATAAAACCTGGGCAAGAGGTGGTCAATACCAGTTATGAAAGTCAATCAACGCTGTTAAAAACCAATATCTATATTAACCCTTATTCAAGTATCGAATTAAATTACCGCCGTCATGAACAAAAAGCAGGGGAAGTTTTAGCTGCATATTGGTATCAATCTGACGGGAAAATGCCACAGTGGTCACTCGGAACGGCAGATATCGATACCGCATCATTGAATTATTCCTATAAACCTGATTCATTGTGGGTGGATATGAATTTAGGTTTGTGGTGGACAAAAGGTAAATTTAAGCAACGTAATGGCACGACCGATGATGTTACTGCACATTATGGCAACCAATATCAGCATCGTTATACCGATGAACGCATGGGCTTTAACTTAGAAAATACTTCTGAGTTTGCAAATTACCCTATTAATGTGACTTACGGCGTGGAATTTATGGAACAAAAAACGAAGCCGTTAACCAAAACATACCAACCGATATGGACCCCAGAAGGTACGATCCCTGGTGAGGAGTTAACGCCAGTAACACGCAATGCAAAAGGAAAAAATACGTCGGCATTTACCAATATGGAATATAAAGGTGAGTGGATTAGTACATTGGCAGGTTGGCGTATTCATTCTTTTGATGTCGATGACCATGTGTTAGGGAAAAGAATTAGTTATGGCCCGAAAAATGATTTTTTAGGTGAAGTGCGTTTTCATGTGACTGATGAGTTGGATGTCTATACTAAGTATTCAGACAGTTACCGTGAGCCAAGCCTATTTGAAACCACAGTTTCTGGGCAAACGTATTCTTATACACCCGATGTGCCACTTAAACCAGAGCATGCAAAATCATTTGAGGTTGGAATTGATTTTGAAAAAAATAACCTGATTTTTGATGAAGATACTGCTGGCTTACGGGTGGGGTACTTTAATAATGATATTAAAGGCTATCTTTCCCAAGGGGTAAACCCAACGGGGGTCTATTCACCTTATGTTGTCATGAAAAACTACGATAGTTTCAAGCTTTCAGGTTATGAAATTGAAGCGAAATATGACTCTAATTATGCTTTCGGCTCGTTAGATGCGACCTTCTATAACAATTCAGAGCTTTGTTCTCGTGATGAAATGGAATTAGGCAACTTACCCGCTGCTTGTAACTCAGTTGGGTTTGCATGGGGATTATCACCATCGCGTCTCCCACCGAAAAAGGTCGTCTCTGGAATCGTGGGGGTAAAAATGTTTGATCAGAAATTACAAACAGGCTTACGTGTGCGTTATAATGCGGGCAAGGAATACCCACAGAAATGGTTAGCGGGAACAGCCGCTGCCCCTGTCACTAAGTTACATGCAACCACGACTTTTGATTTATTAGGGAAGTATTCTATTCAAAAAAATCTTCATGTGAATTTCAATATTGATAACCTAACCAATCGCTATGCGTTTGACCCAGGTACTGTTATTTATATGCCAATTCCAGGAAGGACGTTCAGGCTGGGACTTGAGGCGACTTTCTAAGTGGCCAATTCAATTGCCTTAGATTATGAAATTTAAGGCAATATCACAGTCATTATTTATTTGGCTGAAAACTCTTTGTATGCACTAATAGTTTCAGCTGCATACATGGCAGATGGGCCACCACCCATGAAGATAGCAACGCCGAGTGCTTCAGCTAACTCTTGTTCTGTTACGACTAGTTCAACTAATGTTTTGGTGTGAAAACCAATGCAGCCATCGCAGCGGTTTGCAACTGCGATCCCAATAGCGATAAGCTCTTTGGTTTTTTTATCAAGGGCACCATCTTGTACGCCAGTACTCACAAGTCCCGAAAAGTGTTTCATAACGTCAGGAATATGTTTACCTAATTCCGGAAGGTGTTTACTGATATGTTGGGTAACGTCATTGTATTTAGACATTTTTTTCTCACTTTTAGTTAATGAATTTATATTATGTAAAATAATATAGTGTTTTTTTGTATATTATCAATCAAAATTAATTTAAAATTTAAAATTTTAAAAAGTTAATTTAGTATGGTTTTTATTTCAATTAATGGGGGGGAGCAAACACTAAAAATGGGCAAAAAAAACCTCCCAAAAAAGATAAGGAGGGAAAATAAATATAAAGCGAGTCTACTTATATATCACTGATTGAATGTAAACCATACCCGACCAGATGAATTATTTTCCAAAAATACATCAAATGTTGATTAATAATGGAAAAAATTTTTAAAAATCATTTGAGTAGAGTATTATTTGACGGAATTAATTAGCCATTGTAAATAGTTATCCTCAACCTGACTTGGGTCAAGCCTTATTAATTCAGGTGTTTCATAGGGATGTATTTTTTTTATCGCCTCAAAAATGCTGAGTTGATTAGATTGTGTTGTTTTAATTAGTAGTAAAACTTCTTTATCTTTTGTGATATTACCTTGCCAAAGGTATAAAGATATTATTTCAGGCAATAAAGAAACACAAGTAGCTAACTGGTTATCTAAAAGGTATTGTGCGATTTTAATTGCACTCTCTTGACTATTGGTTGTGCATAATACAATGCAAGATGGTTGAGAATTATTACTGTATTGGCTATTGGTAGTCATTTTATTTCCTCGATGGTTATATTAAGAAGCGTGCTGTAATTAATGGTAGATTAGAGACAATAATATGGAATGAGATATAAATATCTAAAGGACATTTTTTAATGCACAAAAAAATTATTATTTCAAGTAACAATTGTATATCAAATAATAAGTCATATTGCTTGTTTTTTAATCTAATATTGGTTATTTATTCATCTCATGTGTTTTTTCACCTGTAAATGTAATTGAAATATTATGTGTATATATCTAAAGAATGTGTTCTTTTATATCTAAAGTGTAACTAATTCGATTCAGCCTACAAAAAACAAGGTTAAATTATAAAAAAAATTGAAATTTTAGTATATTAAGAAAATTAAGATAATAAATTGAGCTATTATATGCGATAGACCTAAATACATTATAAATATGTAAAATACCAATTTAGCGAGTAAATATTTTTCTTGTGTTATTAAAAGCAAGTAAGGATTTTTTGCATTCAATAATGGCATTAGCATTATTGGAAAGTTAGTAATAACCAAATTTTACAAAAAAAAGTTACTTTATTCCTGAAATAAAGTAACTAACTGATAACGATCAAAGTTTTTAGGTTCTACATTGTTAACATGATGATGTAAATCAAAATAATTATCTGAATATACTCTGTATTTCCATCTTTAGGCATGTATGGATAACTCTATGAATAAACTTACACCTTTAAAACCTGTACCAACATTAATCGCAGTTGTAATCACACTTGTCATTTGGTTTTTAATTCCAGTACCTGAGGGTGTTAATCCCAATGCTTGGCATCTTTTGGCACTATTTGTCGGCACAATCGCCGCTATTATTGGCAAAGCTTTGCCTATTGGCGGGGTTTCTATTGTGGCTATTTCACTAGTTGCAGCAACAGGAGTCACCAACCCTGAATCAACGAAAGGCGCTATTGCTGATGCATTAAGTGGTTTTTCAAATGATTTAATTTGGTTAATCGGTATCTCGATTATGGTTTCTATGAGCTTGAATAAAACAGGCTTAGGCGCAAGGATTGGTTATTATGTTATTTCATTGTTTGGTAAAAAAACGATTGGAATTGCATATTCACTTGCGATAGCAGAAACAATTCTTGCCCCAGTGACACCAAGTAATACTGCGCGAGGAGGGGGAATTATTCACCCGATTATGCGTTCAATATCTGACAGTTTTGGGTCAAAAGCAGAAGATGGAACGGCAGGTAAAATAGGACGCTATCTTTCTTTAGTAAACTATAATATTAATCCGATTACATCGGCGATGTTTATTACGGCAACAGCGCCAAACCCGTTAATCGTCAGTTTGATTATTAGTGAAACCAGCCAAAGTAATGAGCTGACTTGGGGAATGTGGGCGATTGCGGCATTTGTTCCTGCTATTGTTTCGCTTATTTTAATGCCTCTCGTTATTTACTTTATGTATAAACCTGAAATCACCTCAACGCCTGATGCACCTAATTTTGCAAAAGAACGTTTACAACAATTAGGGCCAGTATCATTGCCTGAAAAGATCACTTTAGGGGTATTTGGCTTACTGCTATTAATGTGGGCTGGTGTACCTGCGATGATCTTTGGGCCTGCTTATAGTATTAATGCGACAACGGCTGCCTTTATTGGACTCAGTATTCTATTGGCAACAGGCGTGATTAATTGGGATGACGTATTGAAAAATAAAGGGGCTTGGGACACTGTCGTTTGGTTCTCCGCTTTAGTTATGATGGCGAGCTTCTTAGGTAAATTAGGCCTAATTAAATGGATGTCATTAACTGTCGGAAGCACAATTGATAGTATGGGGATTAGCTGGGTATGGGGTATGCTCATCCTTGTTTTAATCTATGTCTACTCCCATTATTTCTTTGCGAGTACTACTGCGCATATTACCGCTATGTATGCGGCGTTTTTCTCTGCAGGTTTAGCATTAGGTGCGCCTCCAATGCTATTAGCACTGACACTCGCATTCTCATCATCGTTAATGATGTCGTTGACCCATTATGGAACAGGTACTGCACCTATTATCTTCGGGTCGGGGTATGCAACGTTAGGTGAATGGTGGAAAACAGGTTTTGTGATGAGTGTTGTTAACCTCGCTATTTGGTTCTTTATTGGTAGTGTCTGGTGGAAATTCTTAGGTTACTGGTAATAATACGCGGCTAACATGAGGATAAATAAAAGTCGGGCATAATTGCCCGATTTTTTATGTCCGTTGAATGCTATAATGCACTGATTATCAGGATAATTGTGCTAACGATAATCGAAACTAACATTATTTTTTTCCAGCTGATCACGGCCTTGGTATTCAGAGCATGTTGCCATAACAAATTGATTTCATCTGCATGAGCATATTTTCGTGTTTTAATAGCGAGTTTAACTTTTTTGACCATATCGTTGTCCGTTGAGACAGTATTTTTCATGATCATGGCAATTTACCTTGGTTGTCATAAGTAACAGCAATGCGTTAAGTAATATAAGAAGTTGTTACGATGAAATGATTATCGCAGATAAAAAGTGAATAAAAATTGTCGAGTTTTTTTACCTATTTCCCCATTTAGGCGGAGAAACATTTGTTCTTAGAGTTTTTGCCAGAAAAAAGAGTAGATAAAAATAGAAATAACGTCATTAAGGGGAAATAAGGGGAATTTAAAGGTCATATTTACATTTTTTGGTGGGATATTTTTAATTTAAAGTTAAGTAGGTAAAGACCATAAATGTAATTGGTTTGGTTGTAAAAGCCAGTATGATATATAAACTCGCGATCAAATTTATGTAGAGGGAAACATGTATTCACAAAGGAAAGCTGAATTCTTCTTGGTATTAACCACGATGATTGCCGCTTGGGGGTGGGTTTTTTCGCGTGAAGCCGTTCAAGGTATGCCTGTTTTCGCTTTTCTGGGAACGCGTTTTTTACTTGCCGCTATTATATTGCTTCCTTTTTGCAAAGGAAAAAGAAATCGAATTCCACTGAAGCAACTCCCTAAAATATTAATGACAGGCGGTTGGATGGCACTGAATTTAGTTTTGTGGATCCATGCGGTTGCGATAACAGACTCTATTGGGGAAGGGGCTTTTATTATGAGCCTTGCGATGTTATTTGTTCCCTTAGTCGCATGGGTTATCTTGAAAAATCGACCAAGCAGATATTTTTGGGAAGCGTTGCCAGTAGCGATTATTGGGCTAGCTTGTTTAACTCTATTTAAAGCGCAGCTTGAATTTAAAGCAAGCCAGTTGTGGTTTTTAGGTGCCGCTATCGTTCAAGCGATTTATTTTTGTTATACCAGTTTGTATACCCGAATGGTGCCTCTTTTACCTTTAACAACGATACAGTTAGCCACAACAGGGATTGTGGCCTTGGTGCTTTCATTCTTTTTAGAAGAATGGCCGACAAGTTTAACCACACCAACCGTGATGTGGTTAGGGGCAAGTGTGGTTATCGCGACAAGCTTACGCTTTGTATTGCAACTTGTTGGTCAAAAAAATACCACCGCAGCCAATGCAGCGATTATTATGATCTTAGAGCCTGTAATGACAGTCTTTGTTGCTGCCATCTGGTATCACGAACGTATGCCGCTAATTCAAATCGTGGGCTGCATACTGATTTTATTTTCTTTATTTTATTACCGCTGGCGTTGTTCAAACTCATTATCTAAATAAGACTGATAGATAAAAAAACATTAATGATTGCGGATTTTTTTAAAGAAAACGACTATGATTAATAGCAAGATTTATCGATAGGGTATTAATCTTAATAAGACATTCTTATTCTGTAAATTAAGATTAATAGTGTTGAAAGTAGACAATAATTACCCAAAATAGCAAAATACTGAACAAGAGCATGCATTGTCATTTGTTTATGCATTGAAAGCTGAATGGGGAATAGGCAAAAAATGAAAAAATTAGTATTAATATTGGGTATGGCGGGTGTGATGAGCGTGTTATCAGCATGCTCCGATGAAAAATCAGAAATTGCAGAATACAAAGAAAATTTTGTGAATACTTGTGTGGTGGCTTCAGGTAACCCACAAGGCGAAACTGCAAAAGCAATTAGCGCCATTTGTGGTTGTGCATACGATAAAACGATTGAAAAATATGGTTTAAGTGAATTTAAACGTATGGACGGTGAATTGGAAAAATCAGGGAATGCAGAGCCTGAGTTCCAAAAAACAATGATTGAATTCGTTCAACAGTGTTCACAAAACGCGCGTTAATATTGCCTAACCCGCAGTGAATTATCCAACACTGCGGGTACTTATATCATTTAAATAAATTTTTAAATTGGTGGGGAGCACTGCGTAAATATTGCGGCGCTACATTAATTTGCTCGTTCAACTCAGTTGCCGCACGCCAAGGCCAACGGGGCTCAAATAAAATCCTACGACCAATGGCCACAAAATCCGCCTGATGCGTTGCAATAATCGCTTCTGCTTGTAGCGGTTCTGTTATTAGTCCAACCGCAATAACCGGCATCATGCTATGTTCATGGATAGCTTGTGCTAAAGGCACTTGATAATTAGGACTTAGCGGGATTTGTTGTTCTGGTGCAAGCCCTCCTGAAGAAACGTGAATATAATCACAGCCGAGTTCCTCTAATTGTTCACACAGTTCGATAGATTCGGGAACATCCCAGCCATTATCTAACCAATCCGTTGCGGAAATACGTACACCAACAGCAATATTAGGGCTGATAGCTTTACGCACCTCATGAAATACATTAATTAGCAAGCGGCTGCGATTTTCGAAACTTCCACCATATTCGTCTTGGCGTTGGTTTGAAATAGGAGATAAGAATTCATGCAATAAATAGCCATGAGCTGCGTGGATCTCTATAACGTCAAAACCAGCTTGTTCGGCCCGTTTTGCCGCATTAATAAATTGGTGTTTAATTTCTTGGATATCATCAGTAGTTAGTTCCCGTGGCAAGGGATTATTACCAAAAGCGAGAGGGGAAGGCGCGACAGTTTGCCAACCATGGGCATCCGTTTTACTGAGGCTTTTTCCCCCTAACCATGGAAGATCACAGGATGCTTTTCTGCCTGCATGGGCAATTTGTACACCTAATCGAGCATCAGAATATTGTCGAATATCAGTGAGCATTTGTTGCATGGCTGTTGCTTGCTCGTCATTCCATAGCCCAAGATCTTTATAGGTAATCCGCCCTTCAGGCACGATAGCACTTGCCTCGACGATCACCAATGACGCCCCAGATAAGGCCAGATTCATATAGTGTGCGCTATGCCAAGCTGTTGGTAAGCCATTATTAGCTGAATACTGGCACATCGGTGGAATAATAATTCTATTTTTTAGTGAAACCAGACCCATTGCTGCAGAAGAAAAAAGGTGACTCATTAGCGAATTCCCTATTTGTAGCCTTTAGTTATCCTAATATTATACCTGAATCAATAAGCGATTTTTGTGAGATGGTGTGGTATTGATTTGAAAACAGTATTTTTTTAGAGGAGAGATAAAGAAAAAAATCAAGTCATTTAATTCATATTTGAGCAAAGAGATAAAAAGCAGATTTTCCTTTCTAACCTGCATAAAAAACAACAATTTTTTTAAAAAAACAATAGAAAAATTAAAATAAAATAGTGATGAGAAATTATATATATCGATAATTCCACATGTTATTAATTAACTAATTAATAACCAATTCTCTTTGGCATTAATGGGCTACTATGGTTTTAATGGTTCTAATAGTGAGTTTGGCTATTTTTTTATTTTAAATAGTGATTTTAATAAGTGTAAATGAGTTGTTATTACCGCAAAAATAGCCAATGAGACTTGCGGGTAGGCTAAAGGATTTATATAAGCAAGGTACTGATACGTAATGAAATTAGTAAATTCATTCTTCAATATAATTAATGTTGAATATTGAAGGTTATCAAATTAATTACATAAAAATCATTCACCTGAAAAATATAATTCTAAGAAGGAAGCTCATGTGCTAACAATTATTGGTATTTTAATCATTGTATCGATAGTCACCCTATTAATGATGGGAAAAGTGAGCCCCATTATTGCAATGTCGTGTATTCCCTTTCTCGGCGCTTTATTAGCAGGATATTCTATCGCAGAAATATCTGTTTTTTTTGAAAGTGGTATTAATAAAGTTTCCAAAGTTGCCGCGATGTTCTTATTCGCCATCTTGTTCTTTAGTTTGATGAAAGATTTGCACATTTTTGACCCGTTAATTCGGATCATGGTCAAAATGACTCGGGGAAACATTATTGTTGTCTGTATTATGACGACACTTATTGCGGGTATTGTGCACTTAGATGGCTCAGGAGCAGCAACATTCCTTATTATTATTCCTGCACTACTCCCTTTATATCGTCAGCTTGGTATGAGCCCATATTTAATGCTGTTATTAATGTGTGCCAGTATGGGGATTATGAATATGGTTCCTTGGGGAGGCCCATTAGGTCGAGCTTCAGCTGTGACGGGTATAGATGCCTCTATTTTATGGCAGCATTTGATCCCTGTTCAATTAATCGGTATGGGCGGCGCCGTTGTATTTGCGGTTATTATGGGAATGCGTGAGAAACGTCGTATTGCTGCTGCAAAACTTAATGGTACCACGCCGTATGAAATGGATTCTTTGCTACCCGTTAGTGATGATATGGCAGATGTGACGGACACAATTCATAAACCTAAAAAACCGTTAATTAACGGTGGGTTGATTATCGCGTCAGTTATCTGTTTAGCATTTGGATTATTGTCAGCCCCCTATGTCTTCATGATAGCGCTTTCGCTAGCATTGATGGTCAATTTTCCAAATCCGAAAGATCAAATGAAAGTACTGTCACAACATGCGCCGCAGGCTCTAGGCATGGTGGCTATTATTCTAGCCGCAGGTGCATTTTTAGGCATTTTATCCGAAGGTGGTATGTTGAAATCGATAGCGATGGACTTAACCGCTATCTTGCCAATGGAATGGGTATCGAAAGTTCATATTTTTGTTGGGATTATCGGTGTACCAATGGATATTTTCACCAGTACAGATGCTTATTATTTTGCGCTGTTGCCAATAATTCAACAAATTGCGGGTACTGTAGGTGTTGACCCATCTTCAGTAGTCTACGCGATGGCAATAGGCAATAATGCAGGAACATTCGTCAGCCCGTTCTCACCAGCAGCATGGCTAGCGATGGGGTTAGCAGGTATTGATATGGGACGCCATTTGCGCTACTCATTTGGCTGGATTTGGTTGTTTAGCTTCTTTTTACTTGCTATTGGTGCAGTACTCGGTCTCTACTGATTATTCTTCATCTTTTGGTCTGTCGCGTTGTTGGTTTCAAAAGTCAACCCGAGTCACATACTTATGTATGCTCCTCGGGATTGGCTTTCTTTGCCGCCTAGCGACAGACGCAAAATCTATTGAATAACCCGCGTGCATTAGCTAAAGCATAATCTCAATGTGGCGGCGTTGTTGGCATCAAAAGTAAATCCCTAGATCGAAACTTGAATTGCCAGAATATACAAAGTAGCCAATTGAATTATTGGCTTGCTAATTATCAGATAGTTACTATGTTGGAAAATTAACGGGTGTGACATCATTTATTGGTTAATTATATCAATAAGGTTTTGTTATGCGTCGGCCGTTTTCCTCATATCATCCTATTCTTTACTGGCTGCGTGTGACTCAAAAACGTCTGGCTCGAAGATTGCACTGGGCATTTTCCTCTAAATACTATTCGAAGGCGAAATCCAGTGAACGCCTTGAATATCGCTATAACAAACACACCTCTAAATTGATCCGTAAATTGGGTGACTCAGATTTGCGTCTGCAACATAACAAAGTGATTAATTTACGAATTGCGGTGCAAGCCATGAATGGCATAACCATTTATCCAGGGGAATATTTCTCTTTTTGCCGCTTAGTTGGAAAGCCGACGGCTCGCCGTGGTTTTGTCGAAGGAATGGAACTGTCTTTTGGTGAGGCTCGCTCTGGGATTGGCGGGGGGATCTGCCAACTGAGCAATTTAATCCACTGGATGATATTGCATTCGCCGTTGCAAGTCGTTGAGAGAGCCAATCACAGTTTTGATCCTTTTCCAGATGAAGGCCGTGTATTACCGTTTGGTTCAGGTGCGGCCATCTTTTATAACTACATTGATTTGGTATTTTACAACCCAACACAAAGCGCTTTTCAATTGGTATTTAATATCGCGGAGCACCAGTTAGAAGGGGAGTTATTATGTAGCGAGCCTCGTGATGTGAAATACCATATTTACCAAAAAAATCATAAATTTACTCGAGAAAAAAATATCGTTTATCGTCACAATGAAATTTGGCAGAAAGTGACAACTAAAGGCCAAGAACCCGTAACATTACAAGATAATTGCTTGTATCGTAATAAAGTTGTGGTGAAATATGCCATTGATGATAGCCAAATAATGGCGTCATAATGCCAATTTCGGTTGATATTAGGAATATATTGATAGCCTTTATCTTGACTGTTGAACTAAAATCCCCCTGAATTGAATTCTAATTGGCTAATAGGGCATTATTAGCATCCAAAAAATGAGGCCGTCACTCGGAATAGATATGTAATACCAACACTTGATTTCTCAATATTTAAAGACGCAAATCTGGCAAAGGTTTGTGATGATTTCTATTTCTTTAGAGAAAGCATGATGAATATGCAATCAAGAAAGTATGGTAGAACGTATCATTATCCGTTCTCACCTGGTACGACGAGCGACGATCGTATCAACAGTGATTGGTGGTCTCATATCCAAAATATCGATACGCTAATTCACACAGAAAAACTCGATGGCGAAAACAATTGTTTGAATCGTCATGGTGTTTTTGCGCGCTCCCATGGCGCACCAACACAATCTGCGTGGAGCCAACAAATTCGCCAGCGGTGGCAATTGATTAAAGATGATTTAGGGAATATTGAGCTATTTGGTGAAAACCTCTATGCGGTGCATTCCATTGAATATCAACATATTGAAGATTATTTTTATGTGTTTGCAGTGCGCCAAGGGGAGTATTGGCTAAGTTGGGAAGAAGTGCAGTTTTATGCAGCACTGTTTGATTTTCCTACGGTGCCACAGCTTGTATTGCCAGTAAATAAACAGATGACTGAGCAAGAGTATGCACGCTCATTAATAGCAGCAGCATCATTAGATAGCCAATTTATTGCCCATGATACTCATACAGGTCAAGCCTGTAGTATGGAGGGAATTGTTAGCCGTGATAGCCAAGGTTTTCATGTGGATGATTTTATCTCTCACGTATTTAAATATGTGCGCAAAAACCACGTAAAAACAGATATTCATTGGAAGCGCAATTGGCAAAGGGCAAAGTTAGCATTTGAGCGGCAAGGAGAGCAATCATGAGTTGGCAATTCACTAAAAACCGCGATTGGGCACAACTTGAAGCTCAGTTTGATTTTGTTCGGGATATGAAAAATGTCCCGCAAGACGTGTTGCACCATGCTGAAGGCAATGTGGCTACTCACACCCAAATGGTGCTTGCTGCACTGGAAAGTCTGCCAGAGTATCAGCAGCTTTCTGAATCCAAACAAAATATCGTCTGGGCGGCAGCGTTATTGCACGATGTGGAAAAACGCAGTACAACGCGGGAGGACGAAGAAGGGCGTATTCATTCACCGGGGCATGCTAAAAAAGGGGAGTTATCCGCACGAAATATCTTGTTTCGCCAAGTAGATACTCCATTTGCTGTGCGTGAAAAAATTGCGGCACTTGTCCGTTTTCACGGCTTACCTTTATGGTTGATGGAAAAACCTGATCCAGAACGCACTCTCTTTGCCGCTTCGCTACGTGTTGAGATGTCATTATTGTGCATGTTAGCAAAGGCGGATGCGATAGGTCGCATTTGTGAAGACAAAGCAGAATTATTAGCACGTATTGAGTTGTTCGAGTTGTTTTGCCGCGAACAAGGGTGTTGGGATAAGCCGAAAGAGTTTGCTTCTTTGGCGGGGCGTTTTCATTACTTCCATCACCAAAGGGGGATGCCAGACTATCAACCTTTTGAGGAAGAAGGCAGTGAAGTCATCATGTTGTGTGGTTTACCAGGCATGGGTAAAGATCATTTTGTGAAACAATTTTACCCACAAACTCAGATGGTATGCCTTGATGAAATTCGTCGTGAGCACAAAATTAGCCCTGCGGACAGAAATGCGCAAGGTTGGGTGGCGCAGCAAGGCAAAGAGCAGGCCAAACAGTTTTTACGTACAAAAACGGATTTTATTTGGAATGCGACCTCCCTCAGCGCGTCTTTGCGCGAAAGTATGGTGAGCTTGTTTGCTCGCTACCAAGCGAAAGTGCACATTGTGTATTTAGAAGTGCCTGATAAGCAGTGGCGTCAACAAAACCAACAGCGGAAATTTGCCGTACCAGAACAGGTGATGGAGCGTATGGCAGGTAAGTTAGAGTTACCTACCCCCGATGAGGCATATCGTGTGTCTTATTATATTAATGGGAAGTTTGTCGATTTATTCGATTGATAACATTGAATAACCTGCCCAATTAACAGGGCAGGTTAACCCAATTACAGCACAAACACATCCCCTTCAAAAAGCTTACGTGCGGTGCGAATTATTGATGCTTGTAGCCCTTCAGGAGAATCCCCCTGTTGGTTCAGGGTAACTTCAAATTTGCCACTTAAATGCTCAATCGCAATGTTTTTCATATCCACAGATTGAACATAACGCTGTGCAATGTTATCTGGCAAAATCGTGCTGGTGGCGATAGCAATTGCCCCTGTTACCGCCAGTGCGCCGTGGCATTTTTGCGGCATAAAATAACGGACGCTTATGGTGCCGCCTTGGGTAGCGGGCGAAATTAAAATGGGTTTTGGGATCACTTTTTTTGTGACATCACCTAACCCCATCATGGCACCTGCTTTAATGCGAATTGACTCGAGTTGTTGCATAAATGCGTTGTCGGATTCTAATTCTACGGCACTTTCATAACCTGTTTTATTTAATTGTGGCGCATCGATTAAGACGATGGGAACCGCCATATCAATGCAGCTGACTTCAATGCCATCAATGGTATCGATGGCATTACCCGTTGGTAATAATTTCCCCGTTTTGGCACCGCTAGCATTTAAAAAGGTGAGGGCGATAGGCGCCGCACTGCCTGGCACACCTGCAATTTGGGTATTTCCTTCATATTGTACTTGACCATCAGGGGTCTGTACGGTGGAATTGACAAAGGTTTCAGTGTTGACATTACGAACGCGGACGGTAGTCACGTTATCAGTGATAGGGACTAATCCTTTTTCGAGGGCAAAAGGGCCAACGGCACACAACATGTTGCCACAATTTGGGGCAGTATCGACAATACGCTCAGTAATAGCAACTTGGGCAAATAAATAATCGACATCCGCATCAGGATGCTCAGAGCGACTGATAATGGCGACCTTACTGGTCTGTGGGCTTCCTCCACCAATGCCATCAATCTGCAAAGGATGACCCGAACCCATAATATCTAAAATTAATTCATCACGTTCTTTGATATCAGTTGGCAATGAGTCCGCCAATAAAAATACACCTTTTGATGTGCCGCCGCGCATAAGGGTGCATGGGATTTTTTTCATAAGCTTATATCCTCGTCATATTTCGGTCTGTAGCGGTGTTGGCTGCAATCGACAACCCAAGTCACAT
>NZ_JAMPNZ010000004.1:0-203826 GCF_028479625.1 Providencia sp. PROV197 | reverse complement strand
GTTATTCAAGCCGCAGCGTTGCTGACTACGCTTATTCGTATACTGGTGTGTGTTCCTTGGGATATTTAGAAAGCCTTCATTCTGTTTTACGCACCATCGTTAACGCGAAATAGTCATTGTCAGATTTTAAAAAGGGGCACAATTGATATTGTACCCCATTGAATAATTTAGTGATTGATTAGAATAGAGCGCATTAAATCAGACCCATGCTAATCAAGATTTCCCACCAACCTAAACCGATAGTCATGTGGACGAATAAGCTAACGAATGCGACTAATCCACCGATGATCCACCAAGAACGAATATCGTTGTAGCCTGCACCGAATACGATTGGTGCTGCGGCACCACCGTAGTGCGTTACGCTTCCGCCGTATGCGTTAGAGAACAGTAAGCCTAATGCCAGTAACATTGGAGGTGCACCTGCGACCATACCTACAGTGGCAAATACAGGCACCATCGCGGCAACATAAGCACCACCTGATGCGAACAGGTAACGAATGGCGACACTGATAAACATGATAACAAAGAAAGCTAACATGGCTTGGTCACCGAAAGAGAGGTACTGACTCATGGTGTCGGCTAACCATTTAAAGAAGCCTGCTTTAGTGAGAACGCCTGACATACTGATGATACCGCCGTACCAAATCAGGGTGTTCCAACCCCCTTTGTTTTTCAGCACATCATCCCATGTGACAACACCTAAAATTAAGGTTAATGCCATGACAGCGATAGCGACACTGGATGCACTCACACCGATAAGGTCAGAGAAAATCCAGCCACACAGTGCGATAACGAAGATGATAGCCAACAGTTTTTCACGCATCGTCATTGGGCCTAAGTCTGCTAAGCCTTTTGCTGCGATCTCTTTGTTATTCACCTTTTTGAGTTCAGGTGGATACAGCTTATAAATCATCAGTGGTGTCAAAATCAGCATAATTAAGCCAGGAACCGATGCCGCGAGTGCCCATCCACCCCAACTTAAATGAATGCCCATAATGTCACTCATCATGGCTAATGCTAAAGCGTTTGGTGCCATTGCTGTTAAGAACATATAGCTGGTCGTTTTGGTCACCATGTATACGTTGACTAACAAGTAGTGGCCTGCTTTGCGAGGGCTTTTTTCAGGATCAGAACCTAATGCTACTGCCACGCTGTTTATGATTGGGAAAACAATCCCACCCGCACGAGCGGTATTCGATGGCGTTGCTGGGGCAATAATTAAATCAAGGATCGCAGTGACATAACCAAGGCCTAATGTAGTGCCGCCCAATTTACCAATCAAAATGTACGAAAGGCGTTTACCCAAACCTGTAATAACAAATGCAGCACTCAGCGTAAATGCCGCAAATACCAGCCATGTTGTCCCTGATGCATAACCACTTAAGACTTCACTGGCTTTAACATCTTTCGTACCTGTTACACCAATTATGACGGCGCTTGCGGCAATAGTGGCTAACAAAATAACAGGTTCTGAATAAGGTTTTAATACCAGTCCAACAATAGCCGCGAGGTAAAGACCAAATAATAACCACGCGATATGCGGTAACCCCGCAGGAGTCGGTATTAAGGCGATAATGATTGGAATTGCTATCAGAAGTAGCAGTTTCCAGATTTTGTCTTTTGGCATAGGCTTGATCCTTAACGAAATTAAAACTTGAATATTATGAATTCGGTTTTTCGTCATATTGGAGGTATAGCAATGCCTTAATAGGAATAATGATTTTGATATTCATTGTCATTATTTAGCTATTTCCAATATGTTATAAATTCTTTAAATCAATAACTATTACTTAATTAAATATATTTTTATTAATCTTTATTAATTAAATTATTGAATGGGTTCCTGTGTTGGTGAACATATAAGTTGTTTTAATTTTTAATGCTAAATACCGAAGCCTTGTCTAGGCAGACGGGCAAAAAACCACGTTAAAATTAATAAATCTGCGCTACCACCTGGGCTTAGATTCTTTTCAATACAGTGCTGGTCAAATTGTTTTACTTTGACTAAATCATCAGGATGATTAATCCCCTCTTGCAATAATTTGGTTGCTTGCTGTTTTACCCAAATTAAACCATTTAAGCCGCCACGATTTGCAATATTGGTGTCATCATTAATTTTCATTAATAGAATTAACGTATTTATTAAAGCTATTTCAGCATCCTGTTGCGCCGCTAGTTGCTGTAAATAAAAGGGCAATGAATGGTTGATAACTAGCGAGTAGCCACCTTCAGCTTCCCCTCGTGCTCCAGTAAAACCAAATTGTTGATATAAACGTTGGCCAGCTGTTGGAGTATCCGTAGGTTGCATCAATTCAGCGCAAATTCCTTGGCACATCCCTGCAACTAATTGGCTAATCGCAACTGGTGTCACGGTTTGCTGTAATGCGGCTAAGCGACCAATTGCGGTTAATACTAAACCTAATGAAAAAATGCTGCCTTTATGGGTATTTACACCTTGAGTGGCTTGGAACATGGCGGTTTCACACGCCATCCCGATAGTTCTAATTTTGCTTAAAACCTGTTTAATCGGTAGATTTTTATATTGTGTGCCAGCCTGAATAAATAGTGGAAAAAATTTGGCGATGGCATTGGCACTTAAATGAAAATCCGTTAGCGCCATATCTTTATGAGCGCCTGTATTGTGTTTGTCTACTAAACCTGGTTTTGGGGTTAAGTTCACTTCAGCGAGCATGGCTTGCCAAGCTAACTGGCTGTAATAGTGAGTAAGCTGGTCACTTAGGGTTTGTGAGTAGTTAACAAGTTCCATGGGCTAGCTCCGCTATGCGAGAAAGAATATCTGCCAAGGGATGAGCGCGATGACGAGCACAGATTTTGGCTTCTTTTTCACAAATTAAACAACGCCTTGCAGGTAGATTTAATTGACCACGTGAATATTGTTTTCCTTGTGCATCAAAGACATCAAAATCCCATAAACGTCCCACTGGGGAGCGTTCTTCGGCCTCAATTAATGTCTTTTTGACTTCAATGGCATCAGCATCAACGGCGACTAAACATTCAGGCCCCGTGCTTAATGCCCATGATTGTTGAGATAAAAGTACCCACTGCCTGCATAAAGCAACTTGTTTAAGCGCATTTAGGCCCTGATTAAACACATGTCTAACAAGGGAGTTGTCTTTGACAGCCCCTGGGAAAACGACAGTAAATGAAATCAAGGTTACCTGATGGAGACCAATCCATTGTTGCTGGCGTGCCTGACGGGCATCACGGCTTGCCAACAGCTCAGGTAAGGAAATTTCAAATTGCTCTTGAGTATCAGGCAGTGGGCAAAACATAGTTACTCCTTCACTTGATGAACAACATCAATCACAGAGCCATCACGGTAACGCACGACGGCAACGACTTTATCTGTAAATTCAATAGGGTTAGGTGTTCCCGTGAGTAACTGAGCGCGTTCTCTTAACCAGCCAATTGAAACCGTTTTGATACCTTGGCTTTCTAATTGCTGCTTCAATTCAGGTCGTGCAGGGTTTACGGCAATACCATGGTCGGTCACTAAAATATCGACGCTTGATCCTGGGGTAACGCAAGTCAGGACTTCATCAACTAACGTTGGGATACGACCGCGCACTAATGGCGCAACGATAATGGATAATTTCGCAGCGACTGCGGTATCACTGTGACCACCCGATGCACCGCGGATAACACCATCAGAACCTGTTAACACATTGACATTAAAGCGTGTATCAATTTCCAGAGCACTGAGTACGACAACATCGAGCATGTCGACAGAAGCACCTTTAGAGTCAAAGCAGGCGTATTGATTGGCACTGATTTCAATATGATTTGGGTTACGAGCAAGAGACTCTGCTGCCGCTTTATCAAAACTTTGTACGTCTAATAATTTGCGAATTAAGCCTTTTTCATGCAAATCGACGATGGTTGATGTGATACCGCCAAGGGCAAAGCCTGCGGTGATATTGTGGCGGCGCATTTTGTCCTCAAGGAAGCGAGTCACGGCAAGGGATGCGCCCCCAGTACCCGTTTGTAATGAAAACCCTTCTTTGAAGAAGCCTGATTTTTCAATAACATCAGCGGCAGTACGCGCAATCAGTAGTTCTCTTGGGTTTGAGGTCATACGGGTGGCATCAGCACCGATTTTATCTGCATCACCGACACGTTTAACCTTAACGATATAGTCGACCTCATCTTGCTTGATGCTGGACGGGTTGTGTGGATAATCCAATATCTCTTCGGTTAGCATGACGACTTTATTCGCTGTTTCTGCGTCAATTTTGGCATAACCTAATGAGCCACAGCTGGCGGTACCTGTATATCCGTTGGCATTACCGTATTCGTCGCAAGATGGCACACCAATGAAGGCGACATCAATACGCAGCTCGCCATTGTGCACAAGGTTTGCACGGCCACCATGAGAATGAATTTGCACTGGCTCTTCAAGTTCGCCACGAGAAATCGCTTCAGCCAGTGGACCACGAATACCTGAGGTATAAATCTTACGAATAACACCGTGACGAATATGTTCGACCAGCGGTGAATGGCATGCACTTAAGGAACTGGACGCTAATGTCAGATTACGAAAGCCCATTTCGGCAATCACTTGCATGACCATATTGACCGTCAGATCGCCGCCACGAAACGCATGGTGAAACGAAATTGTCATGCCATCTTGCAAACCTGAGCGGCGAATAGCCACTTGTAAGTCATCACATAGCTTGCGGTTTCTTGGTTTTTGAACTTGTTGTTGGACTTTACCAATATCTTTAAATTCACGTAATGCTTCATCGCTTTTAGGTTGTAGGTAAGCACTTACGCGTGTTTGACGTTGAGTATTTGTTGTCATTTTTTGCCTCACTCTTCCCGAATACCAGATAATGCCGCGCGAGATAATACTAAGCGGGCTCTGTCAATGACTGGGCCATCAACCATTTTTCCGTTTAATGACACCACGCCTTTACCCTCAAGGGCTGCGGAATCTGCGGCATCAACAACACGTTGAGCATGGTCGACTTCTTTTTGAGTTGGCGCATACAAGTTATGGAGTAACTCAATTTGTCTTGGGTTAATTAATGATTTGCCATCAAAGCCGAGTTGTTTAATGTGTGCGGCTTCGCGTAGGAAACCTTCTTCATTATTTGCATCAGAATAAACGGTATCAAAGGCTTGGATACCTGCTGAGCGTGCGGCTTGTAAAATGGCGCACCGAGCATAGAGGAGTTCAACGCCGTCAGGAGACCGCTCGGTGCGCAAATTGCGGACATAGTCCTCGGCACCTAATGCGATGCCAATAAGTCTTGGTGATGCGTGGGCGATATTCACCGCTTGTGTGATCCCCATCGGTGATTCAATCGCTGCTAATAAACCTGTGCTACCTTCTTCACGACCACAACTTTTTTCAATACGTAATATTTCAGTTTCGATATCGGTGACATCTTGAGCAGTATCTGTTTTTGGTAAACGCACAATTTTTGCGCCGCCACGAACAACAGCTTCAAGGTCAGCAACACCAAAGGCAGAATCTAAAGCATTCACACGAACAATAGTTTCAATATCGGCATACAAAGGGTGCTGTAATGCATGATAAACCAAGCGACGTGCGGTATCTTTTTCGCGTAATGTCACGGAGTCTTCTAAGTCAAACATCAGCGCATCTGCTTTATAAATAAACGAGTTGCTTAACATCGCCGCATTTGAACCAGGAACGAAAAGCATGCTTCTGCGTGTACGTGATTTTTGTTCTGGTGTCATTATTTATTCTCCCATGGCAAATAATCGATATCACAAGCACGAGCGAGTAGGGCTTCCAAACGCGCTTTTAGTACACACTCTAATGCACCTTTATCATCGACGATGATTTGAGCACCTTGAATATCATGCTGAACTATCATTTCCTGAACGATACTGGCGATAGCATCACCAAATTGTTTTTCAACACTGCTGGTTATTTGCACGGAAACTTCTTGAGTATCTTCTAGCGGTTCTATTCGAACCATGACATCACTTGATTCAAGTGTGCCAGCAACGGCTGCATGTTTAATCTTCATATTTCACCTATAGCTAATTCAGAACTTTCGATGCGGTTTGTCGTTGATGTTGCTTGATTAGCGAGCATCTCTTGTAAATATTGATATGTCGCGTCAGGCACAATCGCCTTAATAGCCGCAAGATCTTTTTTAGCGAGTAGTCTTCTAACTTGTGAGGCGGAGACCGCCGTTCCGTTGATGACTGTTCGCGGAAATTCAACGAGTTCTATAGGAGGAAAATTCATCGCATCCGTTTCAAGCCAATAGCGCATGTCTTGGTTATATTGGTTGGTGACTTGGCAAAATGGCTCTGATCCGACGAATCTATGGGTTATCCCCAATGCAGGGGCAATATATTGGCGAAAAATCTTAATATCGATTTCGGTATAACAGTTATTGGCTACCGTTTTGTCTTTAATAAAGTAACAAGGGAACGTTGCCCGAGAAATAATATATTCAGAACCACGGTGAATGGTGAGGTTCTCAATACCTTTTGTACCTGCTTCAATTAAGTTCAGTCTGACTTTATAAGGGAAGCGAGAGGTATCCTCTTTAACAACAAATAAGTGGAGCCAATCACAGGCTTTAGCTGCTTGTTCGATTAAATAACGGTGGCCTAAGGTAAATGGGTTGGCATTCATTACGATGGCCCCAATTTTTTTACCGTCGACACGCTGTGCTTTTAAACTTTGAATATAACGTTTTAGATAACAGCAACTATTTTCCATCAATACCATCACATCAGGCACAGTCGCTATAGTATGAAAACCGCATTGCTGGAATAGGTTTTCATTTTGAAATTTAGTATAAATAAACAAATGAGTTGTATTATTTTCGTAAGCAAGATTAACAAGCTCGGTTGCTAATTTTAACGCGAGACCTTCACCACGAACGTCATCGCTAATTGCTACGCATTTAATAACGTTTTTTGCCAGTCCACCACACGCGATTAATTCCTCATTACGGGTTATCGTAATGAAAACGTCAATGCTTGCATCAAGCTCTAAATCATTTTCCTTTAAAAACTGAGTTATTTCAGCAAGTTTCCTGTTCTCATGACGTTTTACCTGATTAAACGTTATGTTTTCGAACATAATAGTATCCTGCATCTCTTTTAGAGATGTTTTTAAAATGTTGCTAATGTTAAAATTAATTAAATAAGTGTTTTTTTGGTTTTTCTTATTCTTAAAAATATAAACTCTTATTTAATTATCTTTTTCAAGATTAATATTAAAGGTCCTATATTTAATATATTTGACCTATTTCATGTTTCTAAAATGAGTTTGTATTTGTTTAATGGTTTTAATGTTTTTAATTATTCGATATGTGCTTTATTACTTGGTTTTAATGTGTTTAATTAATAATATGTGTATTATGTCTCTAGCTTATATTTCTAATATCAATTATTCTGTGATTTCTACTGTAACAAGTTTTTTACTTTTCAGTTGGTAACAAGAGCCTATATGAAAAAAGAGCATGCTTTCTCTACATTGACAAAAGTAAACTCAATTTCCTTTTCAGTGCGAGTTTTCTTTCTTCTATTGATTGTTTCTGTGCTTTTGACGCTTGGGTTGGGTAAATACTTTACAGATACTGCGGAAAATCGGTTGATTGCCAATATTCAATCTTTAGCCATGAGCCAAGCAAAGTTAATTGCGTCTATTGATGGGGTGGTGCAATCCGTAAAGAATAGAGATATCCCGAAATTGAAGTTGATTGCAGATAAGCTAAATCAAGACTCAAACTATGATTATGTGGTGATCGGTGATGAAAACTCAATGCGCTTATATCACCCGAATAGCCAAAAAATTGGTTTTAAAATGCAGTGGAATAAACCTGGTGCATTAGAAAAAGGGGAAAGCTATTTCATTAATGGTGAAGGCTCAATGGGGAATGCTGTCAGAGCGAAAACGCCCATTTTTGATGAACAAGGGAAAGTCATTGGTGTCGTTTCGATTGGTTATCTATCAAACAAGATAGATACCTCGCGCAGTGAATTGTTTGTCCAGACAGGTGCGACCTTCTTAGGAATATTGATTATCTTGCTTTTTTTGTCATGGGCATTTTCACGTTTAATTCAAAAACAAATGTTAGAAATGGAACCTGAAGAAATTGCCCAATTAGTGTTAGTGCAAAAAGGGATTTTTGAGGCTGTATTTGAAGGGGTCATTGCGGTAAATACTCAAGGGCAGATTATTAATATTAACTCTAACGCGAGAAAGATGTTATCCCTAGGCAAGCCTTTGGGCCAATTAACAGGGACACGGGTGTCGGAGCATATATCGCCAGCTGATTTTTTCATTACAGATATTGAAACCATTAAACACGACGTGATTTGTGAGTTTAATGGTTTAAATGTGATTGCAAACCGCGTGGCTATTCGTGATGGTGAGCAGCTTGCCGGGGCGGTTATTAGCTTTCGTAGCCAAAATGATATTGAATCATTAAATTCCCAATTGACACAAGTACGCCAATACGTAGAAAATTTGCGTACTCTGCGGCATGAGCATCTAAATTGGATGTCTACGTTGAGTGGTTTATTGCAAATGAAAGAATATGATCAAGCGCTTGCATTAATTAAAGGTGAGTCTGAATCTCAGCAACAACTTATAGATTCGTTACGTGAACAGTTCTTTGATAAGCAAGTTGCTGGGTTATTGTTTGGTAAGTATCACCGTGCAAAAGAATTGGGCTTACAGTTGGTTTTTACACCAGGCAGCCAGCTTCATGTATTGCCTGAGTCCTTAAATAGTACAGAATTTTGTGCCATATTAGGTAATTTGCTCGATAACGCATTTGAAGCCAGTTTGAAAAATAACCAGGGTAATAAACAAGTGGAGTTATACCTTTCCGATGAAGGAAGGGAGATTGTCATTGAGGTTGCAGATCAAGGATGCGGTTTCCCTGCAGAAATTCAAGACAAATGGTTTGAGCGCGGAGTGACAACGAAAACCGAAATGACGGAAGGTCATGGTATAGGGTTATATCTTGTTGCTTCTTATATTAAACGCTGTAATGGCGCGGTAATTATTGAAGAAAATCAGCCGCATGGTACAGTATTCTCAATTTTTATTCCGAAAGTGAAGATATAAAAATGATTAAGATAAAAATCCTCATTGTGGAAGATGAGCTGCTTTTAGCAGAGATGCACGGCGAGTACATTAAAGCATATCCAGCTTGTGACAAGGTTTGGTTGGCAGGTAATTTAGCTGAAGCCAGAAAAATGATTGAATACATGAAGCCAGATTTGATCTTACTGGACAACTATTTACCTGACGGCAAAGGAATCGATCTCGTTCATGAATTAATTCAAGAACGAAATAGTGCTGATATCGTATTTACGACAGCAGCGAGTGATATGGAAACGGTGACTGAAGCCATTCGTCTTGGCGTTTTTGATTATTTGGTTAAGCCAATAGCGTATGAACGTTTAGGCCAAACATTGGATAGATATATCCAGCGTAAATCTGTTTTACAAGCCAACAGTAAAACGAACCAGAGTAAAATCGATGATATGTTTAATACTTATGCACGCGGTGAATCCAAAGAGGAACTGCCGACAGGTATTGATGTGATCACGTTGGAAAAGGTTTTAGCATTGTTTGCCGATCTTGAAGCGGAATATACCGCAGAAAGCATTGCAGAAACGATTAAACTTAGCCGCACAACCGCAAGGCGCTATCTAGAATACTGCTTGGCAAAAAATAAGATTGAAGCTGAGATAGAGTATGGGAAGGTGGGACGCCCTCAAAGGATCTACCGCGGTCGCCCCTAATCTTCGTCATATTCCACGTTGTAGGGGTGTTGGCTGCATGCGATGACTCGGGTCACATACTTCTGTGTGCTCCCCGAGTTCCCCTTATTGACTGCCTACCTGTAATTTGAACTATCTAGATGATGTTCTTATATTCAATAAAATATCGCTTAATATAAAAAACGACAAAATCATTAATTTAAAGCCATTTTTATTATTTCTAATAGTTAGGATAGTATTTTATGTTTTTAATTAAATTTTCATGAGTTAGATGAAAATAATTTAACACTAAAAAATTATATTTTAGACTAAATCAATATTAATCCTTATTTAATTTTGATTATAGGATGTGATGACCATTTAAACACAGGGTCATTATTTATATGTCTATAACAACTAAAGAAAATAAAATAACACCAAAAGAAAGGAAGTATGCATTAGCATCATTTATTGGTACAGCTATCGAGTGGTATGACTTTTATATTTATAGCACTGCATCCGCATTAATTTTTTCAACATTATTTTTTTCAAAAAGCACGGACCCATCTGTTGCATTACTTTCCTCATTTGCGGCATATGGTGTGGGCTTTTTTGCCCGGCCATTAGGCGGTTTTATTGCGGGGCATGTTGGCGATAAAATTGGGCGAAAAAAAGTACTTGTTTACTCATTACTTTTAATGGGCGTGGCGACATTTATTACTGGGTTGATCCCGAGTTTTGATTCAATAGGTATTTATGCCATTGTTTTGCTTGTGATTATTCGCCTGCTTCAAGGTTTAGCTAGCGGTGCTGAGTGGGGTGGTGCGGCGTTATTAGCGGTTGAACATACGAAACCGCAGCGTAGAGGGTTTATTGGTTCATTTACTCAGATTGGCTCAGCAATAGGTATGTTACTGGCCTCAGCTGCATTTTTAGTTGTAAAATCAACAATGTCAGAAGAGAGCTTTTTAACTTGGGGTTGGCGTATTCCATTTTTCGTTAGCATTATTCTTGTCGTCATCGGGCTGATTATTAGGCTAAAAACAACGGAATCAGATGAGTTTCTCGCGCTTAAAAAGTCAGGGAAAATACAAAAATACCCATTAATTGAATTAATTAAAAATCATAAAAGATCAGTTTTTATTACGATAGGTTTACGATTAGCGCAACCTGCAATGTATGCAATATTAACGACATTTATTTTAAGTTATTTAAAATTAAAGAACCAAGATACCAGTATTGTATTAACATCAATTATTATTGCATCAGCGGTTTCAGTATTAACAACCCCTTTTTGGGCACTTTTGTCAGATAAAATAGGCAGAAGGATCCCCGCATTCTTTGCATTAATTAGTATTGGCATTGCAGTATGGCCATTCTTCTATTTCTTAGATAATGGTAATTTATTTTATTTACCTTTAGTCATGACTATTTTCTTGGCATTATTTGATGCTGCGATTTATAGCATTGGTGCCGCTTGGTTTGCTGAACAATTTCCTGTTGAAGTTCGGTACAGTGGTGTCTCCGTGGGCTATCAAGTTGGTACTTTGTTATCAGGTGGATTAACGCCATTTATTGCGACTGCATTATTACAATATAATAATCAGAGCCCTTATTTAGTTTCTTTATATATTTCAGCGTTATGTTTTATTAGTTTGATTGCAGCATATAAGGCAAATGACCCTATTGCGAAGCAACCAAAAGGTAAGACGCCAGATTTAACAAAACAAGAAGCGGTTTCATTATAATTTAAACGAATAGGAAATATCATGGCAAAATCTACCTTTAACATCGCTGAGCTGGATAAAACCCAAATACAGACGCGTAATTTTCGTGAATTATCGACGGGAAGTTGGAATAATGAAACAATAAGCGCAAAAAATAAGCATTTAATTGCGGTTGCAATTGCTCAAGCGACAAATTGCCAGCATTGTTTATTGCACCATGCCAAAGCGGCGCAGCAAGATGGTGCTTCTTTTGATGAAATCGCTGAAATCTCCTATTTAACAGGTGCGTATAATATTGCCGGTGATAGCCTTTTGGCATTAGATGCAAATCTATATTTAGATGAAGATAAAAGCGGAATATCTAAATATTATATTTCTCCCAAAGCTCTTACTTATGTCAATCAACAGCTTGATGCTATTTTTGTAGCAAGAGAAATTAAAATATTAGCGCTATTTGGTATTGCCAAATATAAGGGCAATAGAGCTCTCGCTGATCACCTATTAACGTTAGCTCACAAAAATGGCGTTGATGAGAATAGAATTACAGAAGCATTGTTGGTTGTTGATATTTTAAGCTCAGGTATTGTTTATTCTAACAACCAAGATATTTACCAATATTTATATGCTAGATCCTAAGCGACGGTACTAAACAACAGTACTAAACAACGTGTGGCTCTCTTTGAGAGCCACACGCCACTGCGTTATTTTTTATTCTTCAGATTATTTTCCAAAATCAGTACTTTTTTCTCAGCGCGCTCATTGCCTTTTGCCGCAGCCAATTTGTACCAGCGTAACGCTTTAATATCATCTTGCTCAACACCCATGCCATATTGATAGCAGGCGCCGCTTGCGTACTGTGCATCGGCACTATTTTGTTGAGCGGCTTTAATAAACCAGTGGCAGGCTTTAGCTTGGTCGGCCTTGATACCGTCACCTCGTGCATAAATTAATGCTAAATTAAATTGCGCAGACACTTCCCCTTGTTTGGCGGCGAGTGTTAACCATTTAATCGCTGATTGCGTATTTTTTTTCGTTCCTTGGCCCGTCAGGTATAGCATGCCGAGGCTATTTTGTGCAGGAGAGAAACCAAGCTCAGCAGCGCGTGTGAAGTAATCAAACGCGAGGGCATAATCGACTTTGTCGTACATACCAGTTGCGGCTTGATAGCCCAGTAAATAGAGTGCTTGTGGATGATTTTGTTCAGCGAGTGCAAGATAAATTTTTTGGGCTTTTTGCGGGTCTTTTGTGACCGCTTTTCCTTCTTCATACCAATAAGCTAACGTGAGCATCGCCGGTTGGAAATGTTGTTCAGCCGCTTTTTTAAGCCATTGTTCTGCAGATTCTGGGTTTTTCTCTAAAAGATTGTCAATGCCATGCAGTGTGTATTCTGCCATGTTCATTTGGCCAATAGGATCGTCATTTTCAGCAGCTAATTGCATCCAATGTAGCATCAGTTTTTCATCTTTAGGGACACCAGAACCTTCCTGGTATATCAGTGCCAAGTTAATTTGAGCTTTACTAAAGCCTTGATTAGCAGAAAGAAGATACCACTTTAAGGCGTCGTCAAGCTGTCCATGAGATTGGTAAAACATCGCTAAATTGAATTGAGCTTCAGCTTGCCCTTGAGTGGCAAGTTCAATCAGTGATTTTTCATCCAGCGGTGTGCTAACTTTTTCCGCGAAAGCCGAAGGAATGAATAAACAGCTTATCAAAAATAAGGGTAAAAAATTTTTTTTCACAGGGATTTCCTTCGAGCTATATTTCTTAAAAAACCATTTAAGGTAAATTATCGTGTTGCTGAGTTCAGTGCAATCATTTGGTTGATTGTACATTATTATCAATAAATCAAATGGTTAATTATTGCCATCAAAAAAGATGCAGAAAAAATAAAAAAAAGATGAACTTTTTTTGAAGTACATAGGTCTTAATAGTAACTATATTTCTGTTTGCTTGCGTAAACATTCATATATTTACCCTCATCATTCATTTCTTTACACGAAGTAATGTAATAATGCACCTACGTAGTGATAGTTTGAATTTAGCAAAAAGATCCTTGAGTAGAATGCATTATGCCCAGTTTATTTACTGGGCTTTTTTTTGTCTAAAATTCCTGAGCAACATCCTTTCATGACGATATCGCCACTTTCCAATTTATAAAATGCCTTTTTCCCATTGAGATTATCCCCAAGTTAACGTGAGGATACAGGGTTAATGTGGTATGACATATTCCATGAATATAATTAAAATATGGAATAATATCCTTAACATTAGAGAAACAACTGATTAATTAGTGGTCGATAATAATATTGGTATTTTGTAAAAAATTGAAGTTAATCACGATAATAATTCATTGATGTAGTAATTAATACTGGCTAATTCTATAGTTTTGGTGCATAAATAACGTATATGGCTTAATTGATTATCTAGTTCTTGGCGGGATATCTACCGGTTAATGTTGAATAAATAATCAAATATGCTTTAACTCATTGAATTTTATGTTTGAGATCCATAAACAAGTTTACACACAGTTTTGTTTGTTTTGAGGGCAGGGAATGACGCTCTTCTAATTTGTAGTGAGCCCTTCCAACGTTAATTCTTGAGATCATAACAATGCGAGAGCGCAACGAGCGCTCCGTGGTTTTTTTGCATATGTACAGGTTGTACTAGAGGTAACTTGTGTCCACAACAAATAATAAAGAGGAAGTCAGTCTTAACGCGTTTAAGCAACCTCGCTCGTTCTATCTCATCTTTTCTATCGAACTCTGGGAACGTTTTGGTTACTACGGTTTACAAGGTATCCTGCCTATATACCTGAGCCAAGTTCTCGGCATGTCAGAAACCGAATCCATCACCTTATTCTCTGCATTTGCAGCATTAGTTTATGGCTTTGTTGCAATAGGTGGTTGGTTAGGGGATAAAATCTTAGGCACAAAACGCGTTATCGTTTTAGGGACACTGACCTTAATTGCAGGGTATGCATTTGTCGCTTTCTCAGGGCATGATGTGTCAATGGTGTATGTAGGGCTTGCAACTATAGCAGTGGGTAATGGTTTATTTAAGGCAAATCCGTCTTCTTTATTATCAACCTGTTATGAAAAAGATGACCCACGTTTGGACGGCGCGTTTACCATGTATTACATGTCCGTAAACATCGGTTCATTCTTCTCTATGATTGCAACGCCTTGGTTAGCCAAACACTACGGTTGGGACGTTGCGTTCTCTCTGAGTGTCGTTGGTCTTATCATTACATTGATTAACTTCTATATGTGCAAGAAATGGGTTTCTCAGCATGGTTCGAAACCTGACTTTGCGCCAGTAGTGATTTCTCGCTTAGTGGCAACTGTGATTGGTGTAGTGGCATTAATTGCCATTTCTACATGGTTGCTGCATAACTTAGGTGTTGCACGTACAGCTTTAGCAATCATTTCTTTAGGGATTTTAGTTATCTTCATTAAAGAAACGCTCGCTTTAAAAGGTACTGCGCGTCGCCGGATGATTGTTGCATTAATTCTGATGTTAGAAGCAATAGTTTTCTTCGTTTTATATAGTCAAATGCCGACCTCATTAAACTTCTTTGCATTGCATAATGTTGAGCACGAAGTTTTCGGTTTTTCAATTGAACCTGCACAGTACCAAGCATTGAACCCATTATGGATTATGATTGGGAGCCCAATTTTAGCGGCAATTTATAACAAAATGGGTGATAATTTGCCGATGCCTCATAAATTTGCGATTGGGATGGTTCTGTGTTCTGCGGCATTCTTAGTACTGCCACTAGGTGCTAAATTTGCTAACGAGGCGGGTATTGTGTCTGTCCAATGGCTGGTGATTTGTTACGGTTTCCAAAGTATTGGTGAGCTGATGATTTCTGGTCTGGGCTTAGCGATGGTAGCTCAATTAGTACCACAGCGTTTAATGGGCTTCATTATGGGTGCTTGGTTCTTAACGAACTCTGCGGCTGCCTTTATTGCAGGGTATGTTGCCTCGATGGCCGCAGCGCCAGAAGGCGAACTGACCAGTAAAGTCGAATCATTAGCTGTATACAGTGATGTATTCTTGAAGATAGGCTTAGTGACTGGGGCGATTGCGATTATTATGGTGTTAACCGCACCAATGTTAAATCGTATGACGCTAGACCGCGCTGAGTAATCAATTAAAAAAGGGCCACGAGGCCCTTTTTTAATACCATCAAAAAGTTAGTTAAAATAGCGGTTATTGATTATCTTTAACGAACGAGAACGTCCATTAACCAGAAGGGTATTCGAAATACGACTATAGGCATCCGTTGAAATACCTCCCATTAAAACTGTTGGTGTAATTGCAGTAGCAGCAAAAATGACATCGTCCGTATTAACCATTTGTTCTAACGATAAAATCTCACCAATTTCGATGCCCATTTGTTGGCAACGTATCGCTTCTTGTACGGCGAGCAGTTTATTTTCATCGCTATCACCTTTTGCTTTATCTCGAGCGATCAACCTAGCTTGCATATCGCCACCTAACGCTCGTGCAATTGCTGCGCTGATGATACCTTCTGGTGCACCACCTGTACCATACATCATATCAATTGGATGTTCTGGAAGTATTGTTAGTAATGAGGCTAAAACATCACCGTCAGGAATGGTAATTACATTAGCGCCAAAATTACGAATGGTTTTGATAATGTGTTCATGGCGCGGTTTATCTAAAACAGCAATGGAAAGATGCGAAATGGGTTTATTCAATGCAGATGAAAGAAACTCAAGGTTTTTTTCAAGCGGGTGGCTTAAATGAACGGCACCTTTTGCCGCCGCTCCAACAACGAGTTTTTCCATATACATATCAGGAGCCTGAAGTAATGAGCCTGTTGGTGCGGCGGCCAGAACAGTAATTGCATTTTGCTCATTACAGGCAACCATTCGGGTACCATCTATTGGGTCAACCGCAATATCAAGCCCTTCGACACCCGATTTTTTACCCACTTGCTCACCGATATAAAGCATTGGCGCTTCATCAATTTCACCTTCACCAATCACAATTTTTCCATAGAAATCAATTTCATTAAGGCGATTTCTCATGGCTTCAACAGCCGCTTTATCCGCAGCATTTTTATCTTGTTTACCTACCCAGTCGAAGGCTGCAATGGCAGCAACTTCGGTGACGGAAGCGATAGCGGAGGCTAACTCATCACTGATTTTCATTATTTATTAATATCCCAGATGCTTAAAAGAAAAAATACTTAGCGCTATGATACGTTTTTTGTGATCTATCTTGCAAATAATTGGTGATAAAACCAGCTAAGTGGGATGAAAGAGAGAGCAGGCCAAAAGTTGACCTGCTTTAATTCAGGGGGTTACAGCATTTCGACAATGGCAATACCACCAATAATAGAAATCAGAGCGGCGAGGGTACTGAGTAACACTGTCCCTGCGGATGTTTCCGTATAAGCTTGGTTACTAATGGCTAAAGCAGGCACAGCTGTCGCAGTCGGTAATACGCCAATAATAAAGGCTGCTTTTAATAAGTCATCTTGTAGGCCTAATGCAAGACCCGTCCCTAAAATCAAGGCTGCTTGAACAAAGTTTTTAATAAAGACGTTAAAAATAATTTCTTTGCTAATAGTTAACTTAATACCTGAAAGTAACAGACCAAGGAAAAAGAGAGCAACCCCTCCCGCTGTTTTTCCTAGTTCATTGACGGAGTTTTGTAAGATTTCAGGTAACTTCACGCCAAAAATAGCCAGTAATGCACCTAGGATTGGCAAAAATACTAAAGGTTGGGCAACCGCTTTACCAATCGATTTTAAAACGCTATGGCCTTGTTGAGAGCCACTAATCATCAGTAAGGTGAATGGAATGATGATAACAGTATAAATAAGGTTACCTAATACCATTGCAATCAATCCAGATGATCCGACAGTAGCCAATAAGACAGGTGGCCCACAGTAGGCCATATCAGGGAATGATACCGATAATGCCTGCATGGCAGCATCTTTTTTGTTGTGACGAAAAATAAATTTACCGAAAACAAACCCGATAACATAAGTTGCAATTA
The DNA here is from genome assembly GCF_028479625.1 of Providencia sp. PROV197. NCBI lineage: Bacteria > Pseudomonadati > Pseudomonadota > Gammaproteobacteria > Enterobacterales > Morganellaceae > Providencia > Providencia sp. PROV197. Next base: position 186,331 of record NZ_JAMPNZ010000004.1, on the reverse strand, counting down.
ATCCGACAGCCAATGCTAATAAGTAATCGATATTGAGCAATACAGATGGTGGTGCTTGAGCGGCTGCAAGAAATAATGCGAATGGTAAGGCAATTTTGACAACAAAGTCAGCAAAAGCCTGCGAATATTCTCTTTTAATAAAACCATATTTCCCAGATAGCCAACCAACAGCTAAACCAAGAACGATTGGACCAAGTGCAGCGAGGATGATATGGAGTAGCATGAAGAATTCTCCTTATACTATTCTTCTTATTTCGACAATCTTTACAAATGTACTAACGATATGTATTTGCCTTTTGGAATAAGCTTTATTTTCAGTCTCTGTTGGTATTTCAATTATTAATTGACATAACAATGATGATGTAAAATTCAAATTGTTGTCATCATTAAATGATAGTGATTGCTTGTTTTTTAGGTGTTAATTGATAAGTGTATATATAAATAAATTTAAAAACACTATTTAAATTTATATTTTTAAATTTATTGGAGTAATCATCTTAAATAGACTATCGGGAAATTAAAATAAATTCAAATTATTGCTTATTTTGAATATGACTAAATGATGATTAAGGGTTTTCTTAGTTACATTAGCTTTTAAACCACGTATTAATAATGGTTATCATTTTTGTGTGATAAGAGCGCTTTTACCAAAACTAAAACGAAGTATTTTGTAACAGTTTATTACATTTGGTTGGCAAGAGAATCAATGATATCTACACTAGCGATAATCACAAAACGCCACTTTGCCATATCTAAAACTGTGGATTTTATTATGAGGAAACCTATTTGTGGATACTTGGATACTAGTAGGGTTCATATTAGTGATTCTTGTTATACTAGCGCCGATTTTAGCGATAGTTTCGCTGAGTCGTACCGGGCGAATGCAATATCAAATTTCTGAGTTAAATCAGAAGGTTCGTTCATTAGAGACACAAGTTGCACAGTTTAAAAAATCGCAGAGTATCTTATCAGAATCCCCAATTTCAGAACAAACGCATCAAGAGATTACACAACTCATCCCAGAGCAAACTGATGATATTGAACAATCAATACTACAAAACTCAGTGCCTTCTACAGAAAGCGAACAAGATATAGTCGCTGAAAACTCAGTTGCTTACCAACAGGCAGAACCTAGGGATAATATTGAACGGGTGAAAGACGCGCTTATAACGACACTACCACCTTCAACGCCTTCAAATAATATTGACGTTGATCCAAACCGGTTTAATAGCAATTTGTCATCTAAGGTAAACCCAAACCGATTTAATAGCACCAAAGAAAATACAACAAAAAATGTACAGGGTTGGGATGCAAATCAAAATATGCCAAGTAATGATAAATCAATATTTGGTCACTTCTTTACTTGGTTATTAAAAGGTAATCCTGTTGCTAAAATTGGGATTTTATTATTATTCCTTGGTGTTGCTTACTTATTAAACTACAGCGTACAAAACGAAATTATTTCTGTACAAATGCGTTTAGTATTCAGCGCGGTAGGGTGTTTAATACTATTAGGTGTGGGCTGGTGGTTACGTAATAAAAAAACACTTTTTGGTTTAATTTTACAAGGCGGGGGAATAGGTTGTTTATATATTACTATTTTCGCTGCTTTTAAGTTATACACCATGTTGCCATATGGAATGGCCTTTGCATTTATGTTGTTAATTTGTGCCGCCAGTATCGCTCTTGCATTATTACAACGTACTATTAGTTTAGCTGTTTTAGCGTCATTAGGTGGCTATTTAGCTCCTATCCTATTATCTACAGGTGGTGGCAGCCACATCGTGCTCTTCTCATACTATCTGATGTTATCAACAGGTATTTTAATTATTAGTGTGTGGCAAGCATGGCGACCATTGAACCTCGTTGGACTGGTTATGACCTATGGGGTGGCGCTTTTATGGGGGCTAGATAATTATCAATCTGACTATTATCTATCTTGCCAATTATTTATTATCGCTAACCTGATCATTTTTAATGCATTAACACAACTCTTTTCATTACGCTTCGAACACACTAAACAACTTCTTGTTGATAATACTTTATTATTTGTACCACCTTTCATTAGTATTGTGTTGCAATTCTTTATTTCTGAAGGCGTAGGATTATTACCTGCATTTATCTCGCTATTGATTGGCTTATTGTACCTCGTGGCAGGGTTACAAGTTCATAAACGTTATAAAGAAATTGGCAAAAACATGGCGCTAGGCAATATTATCATTGGTGCTGGGTTCGTCACCCTTGCCATACCATTAGCGCTGACATTTGAGTGGACTTCTATTATCTGGTCATTGGAAGGGTTATTACTTCTGTGGTTTGGCTTACAGCAAAACCAAAGGAAATTAGCTGCGGTAGGGTCATTACTGATTTTAGTAAGTGTAGTGACTTTATTAAGTGATTATCCATTCTTATATTGGAGTCGTAGCAGCACTTATATGGTGCCAGTATTACTTGTTGCTTGCTTTGGTGCGGGTGGTTTATTCCACATTCGCCGAAATGAAGATAGTAATTATTCATTATTTAGCTATGGTTTTTTAGTGATGGGAATAGTGGCATGGTATTGCTGGTTGCCAATGTTCACTAATATACTTTCCTGGAGCCGTGAATCTGAATCCTTTATTATGCTGGTCTTAGTCGTGATATCGGCATGGTTCTGGCGGTTATTTGCGATTCGTATTAATTGGGTTCCTTTACTTCTTTGCCAATCTTTCTTATGGATTGCGGGTTATTACTATCTCGGTATCGATTTCTTAAATGATGAAAATCCGATGGGCCGAGGTGAAGGTTCCTTAATTTGGCCAGTCGTATTAGGCAGCTCTATATTATTTGTGATCCACGCTTATAAGCTTCGCAACCCATGGATGCAAAGAGTATTACATGGCGCGAATTTATGGTTAATCATTGCATTTATTGTAACACAAGTAAATTGGTTCGTTTCTATTCTTCCTTGGGGAATGCAACATGAAATGGGCTATTTTATTTATGTTATGGCGATAACATTAATAATTTTAGTGTTGTATTGGTTGCAGCAAAATAGAATGCCCCCAATGAAACGTAATGGACTGATTTACTGGTATAGTTTGTTGCCCGTTGTTGTTGGGTTAGTTGTCTTATCGGGATATGCTAATTTAGAAGATGGTAAATTAACGTTCTGGAATTACATTCCACTGATAAATCCATTAGATGAAGCAGGGTTGTTTAGCATTGCCGCGATTATTTTAGTGCGTAAAGGCTTTATGCAAAAAATACGTAAAGTCACTGAGATAGACTTCTGGATTTTTCGAGTGCTACTGGTTGCAATCATCGCTCTTTTAGCCTTGTGGTTTAATGGCATCCTCATTCGAGCAACGGCTGACTTTGCAGGGCTTAATTGGCATTATGAAACCTTGTTTGATTCGCGCTTAGTACAAACCGTTCTGTCGATTAGTTGGGCTCTTGCAGCACTAATGTGCGCGGTGATTTCGGCAATCAAGAAAAATCGGATCTGGTGGTTCTTCGGTGCAGGTATTTTTGCTTGTGTTATTGCAAAATTATTCTTAATTGATATTAACGGACAAGGTGGAATTACGCGTGCTGTCTCCTTTATTGGTGTGGCATTGGTAATATTAATTGTGGGGTATTTTTCTCCTTTGCCACCAAAAGAGTCAAAAGGAAAATCCGAACAGGAAACGCAATCATGAGTCTAAGTAAATACAGAGGGCTACTTGCTGTCTTTTCATTATCATTATTATTTTCGAGCCATTTATATGGCGAGGATGTTAAAGATAATTCACCTTATAATTTTTATCAGGGAGCAGAAATAAATATTTCAGACACAAACGAGCCTTTTTATTGGCTTGAGCTGCCTGCGAATGCTTACTTTAATTCTGCCTATCCAAATACATTACAAGATGTTCGTGTCTTTAATGGAATAGGGGATGAAGTTCCATCAGTACTTTTTTATGATGCTGAAAAATCTATTTCTAATGCAAAAGTGTCATTTACGCCTCAACATTTAGTTACGCGTATTGATAATGTGAATACTGATGAAGATATGCGTAAAGATAAGCAATATCTTCTTGTCGAATCTATACCTGGTAAAGTTAATCGTCTTGAGCTACCAAATACACAAGCAAAAGATAAAGCATCTTATCAAGCTTATTTGTTGACTCGAAATGAAGAGCAAGAAAAAAATGCAGTGATTAAAACTCTAACACTGGATTGGGCTAAACATGAAAAAGATTGGCAAGCAAAAGCCTTTATTTTTACCAGCAATAATAAAGAAGACTGGGTTAATGTGGCGACAAATCAACCTATTATGAATTTAACGTTGGATGATCAAACTGTTGCAAGTAATCAAATTGAATTATTAAATGGTAATGCTCTAGCCTTGAAAGCACCTTATCTTTTGGCCATTATTGCGAGTTCCCCTGATGTTGTTATCCCTAACTTACTAAAAGTAAGCGCTGATGCGGATGTGTTAAAAGCAACTCGTCGTCAAGAGTCATTCCATTTTGAAATGACCAATGATGGGGTTTCACGGGAACATGTTATTTATCAATTACCCTCAATGCAGCCTTTAGATGAACTGCAAATACAATTACAGCAATCTAATCGTGTTATCCCTTTAAAAGTAGAATACTCATCAGATAGAGGGGAAAGCTGGTTACCACTAACGAATATTGTGGCATATAACCAGCATGCAAACGGTGAAACGGTTAGCAATACAAATATTGTTTTACACGGTGAAATGATCCGCTCATTAAGAGTTTCTGCATTAAAAGGGAGCTGGGAGGATCAACCCCCACGTATTGTGGGTAAACGAGATGCACTCAACTTGATATTTAATGTGCAAGGGGCTGCTCCTTACCTATTAGTGTGGGGAAACAAACAAGCTGTACAAGAAAATTTAACGTATAACCAATTAGTTGGGAAAACTTATACAGTTGCAGAGCTAATGTCGAGTTATCCCGTTACTTATCCCGACGCTGAAATCGTGCCGTTAGGGGGGATTGAGCGACTAACGGCGACCGATCTTGTCGATGAAGGCCCAAATTGGTTAACAATCTCATTATGGATTTTATTATTTATCGGGATTGTTGTTTTACTCTATTTCTGTTGGTATTTGCTCAAGGAAGTGAATTCTGGAAACAAAAATGAGAAAGGTGAATTATAAAACCGTTTCATTATTTGAATAGAAACAGCATAAAAGAGAGCGGATTGCTCTCTTTTTACGTTTCAACTATCTAAATAGTTCATTCAGACAAATATCTACATGATTTTACTGAATCATTAAAACAATTACGTACTCTGTGTTTTTTTTGACAGCCTTTCGCGCTAAAACATATTTTAGTGAAAGGAGAACATGATGAAAAATATTTTATTTACTCGTTTATTTATCGGCATAGCGTTATTTACGGGAGCAACTTTATTTGCCCAAGCCACAGATAATACGTTATTAACTGGGATTACTCCCCATGCAATTACGTATGAGTATGTGCAGTTACATCAAAATCAGCAGAATGAAGGGGATATTGAGTCCGAACGAGAAGCTAAGGAGCTTGAGAGTATTTTACTGCAAGACGCAACCAACGATCGACGTTTTACCGACCGCCAATTTAACCTAAATAAAAAGAAAAGTAAGTTGTAATTTGAGGGGAAATAGCCATTAATAGGTAAGAAACCCATTAATAGGCATAGCAAAGGAAAGTAAGATGCATAAAGGTCAATGTTTATGTGGTGCAGTTAAGGTATCAACGGGTAAAGCAGTTGATAAGCTAAGTGTTTGTCATTGTAGCATGTGTCAAAAATGGAATGGCGGTCCAGGTTTTAGTGTAGATTGCGGTAGCGATTTACACATTGAAGGCCAAGACTCGGTCACTACGTTTGTATCCTCACAGTGGGGGGAGCGCGCATTTTGTAAGCAGTGTGGTACACATCTTTTTTACCATTTAATTAATCCATCAACATATTATGTATCGGCAACCCTGTTTGAAGACAGCAAACAAGCGCAATTGGCGATGCAAATTTATATTGATAGCAAACCAAAATATTATAATTTTGTTGAGCAAACAGCGATGCTGACTGAGCAAGATATATTAAAAATGATGGGAGCCCCTTCAAATTAATTGCTGAATAAAAGGTTATGGTAAGGCGGGAAGCGTGCTCACCTTACCGTAAAACTGCAAATTTCCTTTCTGTTTGTCATGCTAACGACAAAAATTTGATTTACAATTAAGACAATATGCATTGAATAATATGGGTAACAACGCGTAATAGCTGTCATTGTACTCATGTTTTGTATTTCTTTGGGGAATAACAAATGAATAGTATGAAAGGAATGCGTCATGCGAGTAACATTGCATGGGTACTACAATGGATTCTGAATATTGGTTTAATTACCTTAGCTGCTGTTTTGGTGTTTTTTTTAGCAAAAGAAACCTTTACGATGGCATCTTTAATGTTTGGTAGCTCAAAGGGAGCAACAGCTTATGAGCTTTTAGAGGGGATTGTTATTTATTTCCTCTACTTTGAGTTTATTGCATTGATCATTAAATATTTTATGTCAGGTTATCATTTCCCTTTAAGATATTTTATTTATATTGGCATTACAGCAATCATTCGTTTGATTATTGTCGATCATAGTGACCCAATGACAACGTTATTGCATGCAGGGGCAATTTTAGTACTGGTTGTCGCTCTTTACATCGCGAATACAGAAAAACTAAAACGTGAGTAATAAAATATTTATTCTTTAAATAGTAAAAGGGAGTCTATATCTCCTTTTTATTGTTTGAAGGTTTTAATTATTATTAAATGAATTACCTAGTGTTTGTGTAATGATAAAGAGGTTGTATCCCAGCGACTTGCAATATAAAATCCTCATTCATTTCTATTTAATTCATTGATAAATAATATAATATGGGAATAAATATAATAATTATTGATGACAATAATATTACTCTGCATGGATTTGAGTTTATATTTAGTCGTCATTCACGCTGCAAATTGATAGCTTCATTTTCCTCGATTGACCAAGCGGTGGTTTGGAACCGTCATCAAAGAGCCAGTGTTATTTTAATCAGTAGTGACCACTGTCACTTTGATTCCTTAAAAATGATTCAAACATTGCGGCGCACGCAGCCTGATGTGGGAATTATTATTTATAACGTTCGTAGTAATTATTCTTTTTTTCTCAAAGCATTAGATATTGGTATTTTTGGGTTGTTGAGTGTCCACATTACTGAAGACGATCTGATAGAAGCGATAAAGGTAGTCAATGTAAAAAGGCGAATTATTTCTCCTGATATTGCTCAAGATCTCGCTTTGTATCGTGCTGTTCATAATAATCAGCAAGATTTATACGAGCTTTTGTCGGGTCGTGAACTGGAAATAATGTTGATGATAACCCAAGGTGTACCTATTAAGCAGGTTGCACAGACGCTATCCTTGAGTCCTAAAACAGTAAATACTTATCGATATCGAATGTTTGGTAAACTTAATATCTGTAGTGATGTAGAATTAACTCATATAGCCATTAGATATGGTTTAATTACAGTACAGGGTTTATCCGAGTGGCAGAACAGTTCGAATCAAAAGCTTTCTTAAAAACAGTGACAAATCAGCCTGGCGTATATCGAATGTACGATGCGGGCGGAACGGTTATATACGTTGGTAAGGCGAAAGACTTGAAAAAAAGGCTTTCCAGTTACTTTCGTGAAAATGTCAGTAGCCGAAAAACAGAGCAGCTCGTCAAACAAATTGCTGCTATTGATGTCACCGTGACACACACTGAAACTGAAGCATTATTACTTGAACATAATTATATTAAGTTGTACCAGCCCCGTTATAACGTGTTGTTGCGTGATGATAAATCCTATCCATATCTATTTTTAAGTCAGGAAACGCACCCACGGATCTCGATGCACCGCGGTGCTAAACATGCCAAAGGTGAGTATTTTGGCCCATTTCCAAGTTCTTATGCCGTACGTGAAACCCTAACCTTAATGCAGAAACTATTCCCTATACGTCAATGTGAGGATAGTGTTTATAAAAATCGCTCAAGACCTTGTTTACAATACCAAATAGGGCGCTGTTTAGGGCCTTGTGTTAAAGGTCTAGTTTCTGATGAAGACTATGATCAGCAAGTGGAGTATGTGCGGTTATTTTTGACAGGGAAAGACAAGCAAGTATTAACTGGCCTTGTGGAGCGAATGGAGAAGGCTAGCCAAGAGTTGCGCTTTGAAGACGCTGCGCGTTTTCGCGATCAAATTCAAGCTGTACGGACGGTGACTGAAGAGCAATATGTTTCTGGTGAGGGAGATGACCTCGATGTCATCGGAGTCTCTTTTGAATCAGGTCTTGCTTGTGTGCACGTATTGTTTATACGTCAAGGTAAAGTGCTTGGCAGCCGCAGTTATTTCCCTAAAATCCCAGCAGATACCCAACAAGATGAAGTTGTTCAAACTTTTTTGGGGCAATTTTATTTACAGGGTAGCGAAAATCGTACATTACCAGGGGAAATATTGCTGGATTTTGCCCTGACAGAAAAAGAGTTACTTGCTCAGTCATTATCTGAGTTGGCGGGGCGTAAGATTAACATTCAAAGCCAGCCAAGAGGAGCGAGAGCACGCTATTTGAAATTAGCCCGCACGAATGCCTCGATTGCGTTATCCACTAAAATAGCGCAGAACTCGACAGTCCAACAGCGTATGGCTGCGTTAGCGAAGGTGGTTCATTTAGAAAATATATCACGTATGGAGTGCTTTGATATTTCTCATACTATGGGGGAGCAAACAGTCGCTTCTTGCGTTGTTTTTGATAAAACGGGCCCAGTGAAATCAGAATATCGCCGTTATAACATTTCAGGTATCACTCCTGGTGATGATTATGCAGCCATGCACCAAGTATTGACTCGTCGATATGGTAAGCACCTCGATGAAGGAAAAGTGCCTGATATTATCTTTATTGATGGTGGAAAAGGGCAACTAGGGCAAGCTAGGGATGTATTTGACTCTCTTGAGGTTGATTGGGATAAAAATCATCCTTTATTAATTGGCGTGGCAAAGGGCAGTGATCGTAAAGCAGGGCTTGAAACGCTTTTCTTGAAACCTGAAGGCGAAGGTTTTGCCTTACCCCCTGATTCACCTGCATTGCATGTAATACAACATATTCGGGATGAGTCCCATAACCATGCGATTACAGGGCATCGCCAACGCAGAGCAAAAGTAAAAAATACGAGTGCGTTGGAATCGATTGAAGGCGTTGGGCCTAAGCGTCGTCAAATGTTATTAAAATATATGGGGGGATTGCAGCCATTGCGTAATGCCAGCATAGAAGAAATCGCAAAAGTGCCCTCGATCTCATACGCGCTTGCAGAAAAGATTTATAATGCATTGAAACAGTAAGTGTCTTAGGGCAACATATTCATAATATCCAACTTGGTCAAAAAGTTAGTGAGCGTGATGAAATTAAACATACCAACGTGGCTGACATTATTTCGCGTCATCCTAATACCATTTTTTGTCTTGGCATTTTACCTCCCTGTGACTTGGGGGCCGTTCGCCTGTGCGTTGATTTTTGTTGTCGCCGCCGTGACGGATTGGTTTGACGGTTTTTTAGCTCGACTTTGGAAGCAAACCACGAAGTTCGGGGCATTTTTAGACCCTGTTGCGGATAAAGTAATGGTCGCAACCGCGCTTGTTTTAGTCACTGAAAGTTATGATGTCTGGTATGTAACATTACCTGCCGCAACCATGATTGCACGTGAGATTATTATTTCTTCATTACGTGAATGGATGGCGGAGATTGGTAAGCGTAGCAGTGTTGCCGTATCTTGGATTGGTAAATTTAAAACAACGGCACAAATGATGTCACTCGTAGGGCTATTATGGCGCCCGACACCTTTAATTGAAAACCTTTCTATTGCGCTAATGTATGTCGCTGCTATCTTAACATTTTGGTCAATGTTCCAATATTTAAAAGCAGCGTGGGGCGATTTGAGCGAAGCGTGATCGAAATGATTGAAAAAACAGCGAACGATCCAATTATTTCAATAATTGTATTGACTCGATAGGTGAAATCAGTAGAATGCAACGCATCGAACGGCAACATGGTTTATGAAAATAAATAAGTAAATCAGCCAGTTTGATAGCATAAGCTGAAAGTTAAGCTTAACGCGGGAATAGCTCAGTTGGTAGAGCACGACCTTGCCAAGGTCGGGGTCGCGAGTTCGAGTCTCGTTTCCCGCTCCAAATTTCGCAAGAAATTCGGATAAGGCGCGTTAGCAAAGCGGTTATGCACCGGATTGCAAATCCGTGTAGCTCGGTTCGACTCCGGGACGCGCCTCCATAATTTAGCCCAGGTGGTGAAATCGGTAGACACAAGGGATTTAAAATCCCTCGGCCTTTAGGCTGTGCGGGTTCAAGTCCCGCCCTGGGCACCATCTTGAAGTAAGAGAATCATTTGATTCATTTTATTTTAAGTAAATAGGATCTTTATACGAGCGTCTACTCCAGTATATTGATTAACGGGTGAGTTACCTTATCCCTCTCGAAAGAGAAAATACAATTTGGCCCAGGTGGTGAAATCGGTAGACACAAGGGATTTAAAATCCCTCGGCCTTTAGGCTGTGCGGGTTCAAGTCCCGCCCTGGGCACCATCAATCTTAACTTTGTTAAGTTTGACAATTAACCACCAATAGGTGGTTTTTTTGTATCTATTTTTTCTTCCGCCATCATTCAAACGATTGATTTCTAATAAAGCTTCTCCTGTGTAAATTAACACGAAACTCGTGTAAAAATCCGTAAGTCAGACCGTTCTGCCAGGTTTTTATGTCATTATTCAATTTTTAAGAAAGAGACTGGCTATGTCACATATGAAAACAGAAGTTGTGGTTGTGCGTTTAACAAAGCATGAACGCGCTTTATTAGATGCAGTAAAAACAAAACCATTATTAGCGGATTGGCTGAAAGAAATCGCAATGGCCGAAGCGAAAGAACAAGAAAAAAAGGAACGTTAGACTGTGAAGTAAAAACACGTTATTCAGTCAGGTCATTTAATTTGATAAAAGCGATGTTGTTTTTTGATTAATCATCCGTTTTTGATAGTATCCAATTAGATGACTTAATTGGGATGTGTTAAGTAATGATAAAAGGAATTTTAATTACCTTCTTTGTTCTTGTATTAGCAGGCTGTAGCACAAATAAACTGGATGCCCCTTATGGCTTTAAATGGGGGCAAACGCCTGCTGATGTGAAACGGCTGAATTTAGTTGGGTTACAGTGCACTGAGTTTCAAGAAAACGGGGCGTTGTGCTCCACACCAAATACGCCAACCGTAAAAGGACGAATGTTTTTATTGATGTTTTCACGAGAAGAAAACACCTTGATGCTTATTTCTGCTCAAGGAAAAGATAGCCGTGATCAAGCGGTTATCTTAGCAGAGTATGATGAAATTAATCAAAAAATGTATGAAAAATATGGTATTCCAAAGAAAACAATCGAGCGGTATAAACGCGACTCTTTTTTCCTAGATAAAATATCTGATGACGAAACGACGCCATTTAAGCGGGTATATGAGCAAAATGGGATGCAAATAATGGTGGGGATCGTCAGTAATTCACATTTCAAAAAAATCCATAACAAAAAAGATATCATTTATTCAGTCATGACTATCTATAACTTAATTCCAGATAAGCCCCAAGAAATGACGACAAAAAATGAATCTGAGTAAGAATACTTAATTTGATTAAAAATGCGTAATTCTTTCATCTGGTTATAACTAAATCTTAACTAAGAAAATTCCCGTAGATGGAATAAGGGAATGATGATGAACTCGATATCATTATTTTATGAATATTGAGAAAAAACATGAAAAAGACGCTGGCATTGGCACTATTGTTAATGATCATTCCATTATCTTCACAAGCAGGGTCTCATTATTCTCGTTGTGAAAAGAAAATCATAAAGTTGGAAAAACAGCTGCGCCATATATCTCATTATGAAAATAGGCACAAAATTGCCAAAATAAAGCAAAAAATTCATGAGATTGAAGATAAATGTTATGACAGCCGTTCAGGTGCAACACGTATTTATGATAACTATCCACGTGGAAAAACGAGTGAATTAGAAAGGGAATTAGAATCTTTAAGGCGTGTCATTGAAGCATTAAAGGACTTAAAATAGACAAAACTGGTCTGTTCACTATGTTTATTTTCCACCAGTCTTAAGTAAATGGAGAATATCAGGTATATTAGACGCTGATTGTTAGCTACCAAGAAAGAATGACTATGATTATCAAACCTAAAATTCGTGGTTTTATCTGCACTACAGCTCATCCAGCTGGTTGTGAAGCCAATGTTCGTGAGCAAATCGCCTATGTTAAATCTCGTGGCGAATTAAAAAATGGACCTAAAAAGGTTCTGGTTATTGGTGCATCCACCGGTTACGGTCTAGCTTCTCGTATCAATGCTGCTTTTGGCAGCGGTGCGGCAACTATCGGCGTATTTTTTGAAAAGCCAGGTAGTGAGAGCAAAACAGGTTCAGCCGGTTGGTATAACTCAGCTGGTTTTGACAAGGCTGCTAAAGAAGAAGGCTTATATGCAAAAAGCATTAACGGTGATGCCTTCTCTGATGAGTGCCGTCAAACAGTCATTGATTTAATTAAACAAGATTTAGGCCAAATTGATTTAGTTGTTTATTCACTGGCTTCCCCTGTGCGTAAAATGCCAGAAACGGGTGAAATCGTACGTTCTGCGTTGAAACCGATTGGCGAGCCGTACAAATCTGTTGCATTAGATACTAACAAAGATGTATTGATTGAAGCGGTTGTTGAGCCAGCGAATGAACAAGAAATCGCTGATACTGTTAAAGTGATGGGCGGTCAGGACTGGGAACTGTGGATGAATGCGTTAGATGAAGCTGGTGTTCTGGCGGATAACGCGCAGTCAGTGGCTTATTCTTACATCGGTACCGATTTAACGTGGCCAATTTACTGGCATGGTACTTTAGGAAAGGCCAAAGAAGATTTAGACCGTGCAGCGCATGCAATTAACCAAAAATTGCAGGCAAAAGGCGGCTCAGCTTATGTCGCAGTATTAAAATCAGTGGTTACGCAAGCATCTTCAGCTATTCCTGTTATGCCATTATATATCTCTATCGTGTTTAAGATAATGAAAGAACAAGGCATTCACGAAGGTTGTATCGAACAAATTCAACGTTTATTTGCAACTAAGTTGTTCAGCGGTACTGCACCAGATACTGATGAAAAACACCGTCTGCGTTTAGATGATTGGGAATTACGTGATGATGTCCAAAATACTTGCCGCGAAATTTGGAAACAGCTTAATGATAATAACATCAATGCGTTGACTGATTATCAAGGTTATAAAGCTGAATTCCTGCGTCTATTTGGTTTTGGCTTGAATGGCGTCGATTATGATGCAGACTTAAGTGGCGAAGTTAACTTTGAAGTGATTGAACTGGTTTAATAAGCTACTCATCATTCATTTAATACATAAAACCCGCATATGCATGCGGGTTTTTTATAGTCTAATTTAGTGGTGAGGATATTTTGCTTTTAACAAACAAAATAAATTGCTGGCTTTCTTGTTCTGATGTAAAGCTGCGAGCAGGAATAATCACTGCATAGACTCTATCTAAAAATAGATACAATAAATCACCATCCGTTCGGATAAACTGCACTGCACTCCATTTTATCGATGAAGAACCTTGATTACTGGTCTCATGCATACCTTCATCATCAAACCGATATTCACGTTCAATAAATAGAAATCCATCATCATCAGGAATAGCTTTATTAAAGCTTTGTACTATACGTAGTGTAAAGGTAATAAATAGTAATACAGCCAATAAAAAAGAAATGAAAATGATTGGTAAGGTTGCTTGAAAATATCGAAAGGCAGAGGCGCACGCGACAATAAAAACAAGTATAAAAAGAGTAAAGGGTAAGCTACTCGTTTTCTTTTTCGAAAAATATTTGTTTTTAAAACAGTAACGACTAAACCTTATGTAATCAGTGCGGTTAAGTGAAACCAAAATTGGATTTATCATAAACGGATATCTTAATTATTTTTGTTAGAGAATAGGTGTTGTTGGGATAATAGCGGTAAGCGTATCGGGTGTAAATTGGTTAGATAGGAATAGGGTTAACAATTAGATAAATTCCCCCGAACGGAGTTCGGGGAAAAAATTATTGGTCTAAATAAACTTTACCGTTACGAAAATAGCCTTTAGTTGTCACAGATCCGTTTTCATCGAATTCAGTAATTTCATCCGTAAGCTCACCATTATTAAAAGTACCTATGATATGGGGCTTACTAGAGGGGGTATTGTGGTAAATTTTAAATGGGCCTAATAATTTTCCATTGGAAGCTATCATTTCAATATCAATACGTCCATCATCATGATATGTACGGACTAAACCATCAACTTGGCAGTTTTTAAGGCTAATATCAGATTCCATCTTACCGTTTCTATAGTAGCTTTTTAGGTATTTATCAAGGCATCCTTTATGTATCTACGTTTTTAATTCGGGCTTACCGTTATCGTATTTGATTTCAAATGCTCCATCATGAATTCCTTCTGGGGCTTCAGTTGAAGGAAATTCAATTTTTCGGAGTTCTTCAAGTGAATCATATTTTGAACTTGAGCTGGATAATCCCCCAACTTGGCAGCCAGAAATAATTAGTGCAAAAGAAAAAATGCGACAGATTTTAATTGATTTATTTTTAACATATTAATCCTATCTATTGCTGTGAAAAATTAGTTTATTCAATTAGCTATATGGCTATAGACGTTTTATGACGAATTATGGTGAGAATTTTCTTAAACTATTTATTTTGTTATTGTCTATTTTTATGAATTTAAAAATAGTGATTTTAGTCGCTGAGGTAATAAGGTAATTTAGCGTTAGAATATTATTTTGTGATAAAGAGAGTTGCGAATGTTAGTTGTTGAGATGCTAAGCACTGGTGATGAAGTTCTACATGGTCAAATCGTTGATACCAATGCAGCATGGTTGGCTGATTGTTTTTTCCAGCAAGGTATCCCTTTAAGTACAAGAACGACGGTGGGGGATAATTTAGAAAGCTTAGTTAATGCTTTTTTGGAGCGTAGTCAGCATGCGGATATTCTTATTGTGAACGGTGGGCTTGGGCCAACGAGTGATGACCTCAGTGCATTAGCCGCAGCAAAAGCAGCGGGTGTACCATTGATTGAGCATACGCAGTGGATTGAAGTGATGGAGCGCTATTTTATTAGCCGTGGGCGAGTTATGCCTGAAACTAATCGTAAACAAGCATTACTTCCTGAAAATGCAGAATTAATTGATAATCCAGTGGGCACAGCGTGTGGGTTTTCAATAATGCTTAATGACTGTTTGTTATTTTTTACTCCAGGTGTACCGTCAGAATTTAAAGTCATGGTGAATGACCAAATACTTCCTCGATTACGGGCGCGTTTTACCTTACCTGAGCCGCCCATCTGCTTACGTTTAACCAGTTTTGGACGTAGTGAAAGCAGTTTAGCAAAACAATTCGATCATATTGAGTTGCCTGATGCATGCGTACTCGGTTATCGCTCTTCTATGCCAATAATTGAATTAAAATTGACTGGGCCAGCTTCTCAAAAAGTGCTCATGGAACAACACTGGCACAGCATTAAGCAAAGTGTCGGGGATAACCTGATTTTTGAAGGTACTGAGGGTTTTGCTAAGAAAATCAGCAAACAATTACAAGAAAGACAATTAAAAGTTGCAGTGAGTGAGCAGTTTAGTGCGGGGTTATTAAGTTGGACACTAAGTTCAGCAGAAGCTTTGAATAATATGAGCTATGTGATTGAGAATGATCCAGAACAAACACTCACAACATTAATAGACCGAGCAAAAAATATCGCTAAAGCTCAATTAGCTTCTATAGGATTGGTAATAGGGGAGTTTGATGGTCAGTTTTTAAATTTCGCATTATCTACCCCTGAAAAGTGTTATGCACAAAGGGTACATTATTTACCCAATAATCACTCAAAGAAAGAAAAGCAAGAAGTCAGTGTGATGCTTATGTTAGATATGCTTTCTCGTTGGTTAAATGGTCGTGAAGTCATTGGGTATTATGAATGGTTGGTTCAAACTGAATCACTTATTTTGGATAATTAGTGGATACGGACTTAACTATTAATAAATTAAGGTGGTTTATGAGCAACTTGATTTCTGGAGGATGCCTTTGTGGTGATATTCGTTTTCAGGCAAAAGCCCCTCGTAATGTTCACTCGTGTTCATGTGATATTTGCCAAAAGCAAACAGGTGCACAGACTTTAGTCTGGCTTGAATTTGCAGCTGAAAATGTTGAATGGGTAGGAAAGGGTGGAAAACCTGCAACCTATCGTTCATCTAATCATTCAAGTAGGGCGTTTTGCTCGCTATGTGGTAGCTCACTGGGTGCCATTGATGACGAACCTACAGTTGCTTTACTAACTGGCGTGATGGATGATCCTGCGCAGTTAGAGTTACCATTAGAATATCATTCTTTTGTTGATTTAGCGCCAGCTTGGTGGCGTCACTTAATCAGTTATGAACAGTAATTGTGCTTGCTTTAAAACGTGTTAAGGTCGTAAAAATTCGGTTAGATGGTAATGGTGAAATAGTGGCTTTAGATAAAAATGGTTGTATTCTTGTTCTTGGCGAGCAGCCTTATCAATCAGAATTTCAGCAAGTAATAACTGAGTCAATCAATTGCCTTAGTGCTTTATTAAACAAGAACCTTCACAGTATTTATATTTATGGTAGCGTGGCGAAAGGACAAGCAACGCCATATAAATCTGACCTTGATCTCTGTGTCATTGTTAATCAACCTGTCAACCAAATCGAAGTATCTCATTTAGCGCAACTGCAAGTGACCTTGGCTTCAGACTACCAAGTCGTTAGTAAAGTTGATTTTGATATTGGCACCTATTCAGATGTCATGGATAAGACTAATTTATATAGCTGGGGTTATTGGATAAAACACCACTGTCGCTGCCTTTATGGTGATGATCTGAGCAAAAAGTTTATGCCATTTTTGCCTTCAAAGAAAATTGTGGATGCAGTCAATGGTGATTTCCTCGAGGTATTAAATGGCTATATACATCAAATCGACACTTGTCGTGATTTAACTAAGCGAAAGTTTTTGCAAAGAGCTGCTTCTAGGAAGTTAATCCGCTCTACCGATCTTTTACGCAAAGAAGCAGATAAAGACTGGCCTGATAGCCTTGAAGATTATGTGCAAAAAATAATACAGCGCTATCCTAAACAAAAAAGGCCAATACAATATTTTTTAGCTCAGGCAAGGGAACCATCTGCTCATGACCAGCAGTTTACTTTTCACCTATATGAATTTATGAATTGGCTTTCGTATGAAAGAGATCATATAACGAAATTCTGAACGACTATTTTTCGTTAGGTTGTACTGCTTCAATAATATAGTTAAAGCTTGAGATCCCTTTTTTGCAGGCTTTATCTTTTAAAAGTGAGGGTGTTTTATCAATAGTACTTTTAAGTGTAGACAATTGGCTTGCGTATGCTTCTGCACCGATAATATCGGGATTTTTGTTTAAGTATTCAACAGCAGTGTCGACTTTTTGATAAAAATATTCGCAAGGGTTATCACTTATTTCTATCGCTTGTAAGTCCTTTAAGGTATTTGGTATTAATTGCTCTGAATTTTGTTTAATAAGCTCAATATATTCCCCAGATTTAACCTGTTCAACTAAGGTTAACACCTTATTTTTCATATTGAAAAACATGATCATAGCAATAATCAGTGCCACGAGTAAAATAATATTAATGCTAATACTAATTCCGAGAAAATACTTTTTCATTACATTCCTTGATTGAAAAATTGAGTATAAAAACAAGGTAATTCTGTTGTACATTTTTGTCTCTAGGAATAACATGAAAATTAAGATAGCTCTAATCAATGAGCTACCTTACGAATAAGTATCAGTGATAATCTAGCGGACGGTTAAAACAGAGATTTTTGAGTTTTGAATAACCATCGACGCCGTTGAACCGAGGAAATAGGTCGACATCCCTGGTCTTCTTGAGCCAATTACGATCAAATCGGCTGAAATTTCTT
Organism: Providencia sp. PROV197; assembly: GCF_028479625.1. Taxonomy (NCBI): domain Bacteria; kingdom Pseudomonadati; phylum Pseudomonadota; class Gammaproteobacteria; order Enterobacterales; family Morganellaceae; genus Providencia; species Providencia sp. PROV197. Next base: position 168,225 of record NZ_JAMPNZ010000004.1, on the reverse strand, counting down.
CAGCAACGCGTAATATTTCATCTCTTGGTGTGCCCATTAATACTTGAGCGCTATATTTATTCGTGGAAATATTAAATTCTTTGATGATTTCAGCAAGCTGTTTAGTTACATTTTCTTGTTCACTATCTGCTTTTTCAGCAAAGCCAAAACCCATAGTAGTATAAAAAGGAACAGTCGGAATGATGGCTAAAAAATGGATATGTGCATTTTCATATTCAGCCAAATATTGAATATGTGACATGACCAGATGAGCTAAACTTTTCTCTGTAATATCAATAGGTACTAAGATTTTATTATACATGTTTTTCTCCAGCTTTCATTTAATGAGTCCATGCTGTAATCGAATTTAGAATTATAAATAGATGCTAATTTATATTAGCCTTTTGCTAAATGAAACGCGAAAAGGCTAGCAAGCGAGTCAACCAAAATTTCGCAAATTGATCATAGCCGATTAACAATATAAATACTTTGACGGCGGATTCATCTTAAGCAAGTTAATAGAAAAACACCTGCTATTTTTCATGCTACTTGTGCTATTTCAATCGCCTTAGCTTTGCATTGCGATGTCATTGGTATATGATTTATTATAATTTATATATATTTTGTATTGTCGAGTCGAGGGCATTTTGGGGATCGTAAAAATTTCAGATGAACTGCATGATTATTTGCGTCATGCAAGCCAGGTGATGTCACGCTCTATAAACTCTCAAGCTGAGTTTTGGATAAAAATAGGTATGCAAGCGGAGTTAAATCCAGATAAGACATTTACAATGTTAATCAATGAGATGCTAGAAAAAGAGTTATCTGAGGTAAAAGGGAAAGTTCATGAATAATATTACAATAAAAACAGCAGAAGAAATTGAACTGATGCGTGAGTCAGGGAAACTATTGGCGCGTGTATTTAAAATGCTTGATTCAGTTATTGTACCAGGCATTTCGACCATGGAAATTAACGACAAAGTAGAACGTTATATTATTGAAGAATTACAAGCACGCCCTGCGAGTAAAGGGCAATATGGTTACCAGTATGTGTTAAATACCTCATTAAATGAAGTAGTATGCCATGGCATACCTAAGACAGATGAAATCTTAAAAAATAAAGATATCATTAATGTTGATATTACCTTGGAAAAAAATGGTTTTATTGCCGACTCAAGTAAAATGTATGTCATGCCAGATGCATCGCCACTAGCACGTAAGCTTGTTAAAGACACCTATTTTGCAATGTGGGAAGGTATTAAGCAAGTTAAGCCTGGTGCAACATTAGGAGACATTGGCTCTGCTATTCAACATTATGCAGAATCAAAAGGTTATAGTGTTGTTCGTGAATACTGTGGGCATGGTATTGGTCGCGAAATGCATGAAGATCCACAAGTACTGCATTATGGTGTTAAAGGTAAAGGCATAGAGTTAAAAGAAGGTATGACATTTACTATTGAACCCATGATTAACCAAGGGGGTATGAAAATTAAAACGAAAAAAGATGGTTGGACGGTAGTTACAAGAGATAAAAAACTGTCAGCACAATCTGAACATACCATTTTAGTGACGAAAGAAGGATATGAAGTATTAACTTTGCGTGATGAAGAAAAATAGTTTTTAAGTCTTATTATAATGAGTTTGTTAGCCAAAAGGGTAGCAAACTCATTTTGTTTGCAGTAAGTCTTAACTATTGTCTTAATGCAATCGCAATGCGATTAAATGCACTCATTAACCCAATGGCTATTGTTAAATCAGAAATCTGTACATCACTAAAATGGCGTTTTAGCTCATCAAATAAGTTATCAGGAGTGCCACTTTCGACAATATTAACAACCGCTTCAGTCCATGCTAATACGGCACGTTCTTGAACACTAAAATGATGACTTACTTGCCACCCTGCAAGGGTATCAATTTTTTTATTGCTTAGGCCAGCATTGCGTAAGGAGTTCGCATGCATATCAAGGCAAAATGCACAGCCATTTATTTGTGACACTCTTAAATAAACCAGTTCAACTAGTTCTTTACCTAATCCACTTTTATCGAGGGCGTTTTTACAATCAATGAGTCCTTTATAGGCTTCAGGAGATAATGTGTTATACGCTAATCTAAGTGCGCTCATGGTGTTTCCTCATATATTTAATCAGTAGATAAAATGCAAAGTACAGTAATAGCGATTGTTATGGGCTCATTTTAAGGTTATCTTGGCCTAGTTTAAAGGGACAAGAATGACTGAATTTACTAGGACAAGTTTCAGGTGAATGTCATTGGGGGAGCGTATGTTTTTAAAAATTGATAGCAATATTAATACACCAATTTACCTGCAAATTTACCAGAGAATTAATGAGGGAATTAAAAGTGGCCAACTAAAAGCTGGGCAGCGTTTGCCTGCAGTAAGAGTATTAGCGAGTGAACTCAATGTTGCTCGAGGTACGATTGAATTGGCATATCAGTTATTAGTTAGTGAAGGGCTACTTGAAACTAAAGGTGCGAAAGGAACCTTTATTTCCCAAACGATAAAAAACCTTCCAATAAATAAATTCAAAGATCCAGAAGACTTGTATCTTGAAGAGAAAGTTTCGAATAAGGCCGTGCTGGTAAATAATCGTTCAAAGCGGAATTTTAGTGATTATACAGTTTTAGCATTTCAATTAGGTATTCCAGCGTTAGATGCTTTTCCACATAAATTATGGGCTAGAATTTCTGCAAAAATATTACGTGATAGCCATTTTAATTTGCTAAGTTACCCTGATGTTCAAGGGCTAAAACAGTTAAGAGAAGGTTTAGCTCGTTATTTAATGATATCACGAGGAATTGACTGCTCCCCAGAACAAATATTTATTAGTTTTGGTCATCGTGCAAGTTTACAATTAATTGCTCAAAGCTTATTTACAGCAGGAGATACGGGGTGGTTTGAGGAGCCTGGCTACCATATTGCGCGTGATTTTTTACAGCAAATAGGATTAAAACTAATGCCTATAAGCGTGGACGACCAAGGGATTAATGTTACGCAAGGTGTTGAAGTGGCACCAGTAGCTAAATTTGCGCTCGTCACACCAACACATCAAAGTCCAACAAACGCAACATTAACTTTAGAACGCAGATTAGCATTACTTGAATGGGCAAACCAACAAGGTAGTTGGATAATTGAAGACGATTATGATGGTGAATTTCACTATCAAGGCCGCCCGTTACCTGCATTGAAAAGTTTGGATAGCCAAGAACGTGTTATTTACTGTGGGACGTTTAGCAAAGTATTGTACCCTGCATTACGCCTATCTTATATTGTCGTTCCTTCTAGCTACCATGATCATTTCCATTCCACGGCTATGATAATGGGGAATCAATGCCCAAGTTGGCAGCAGGAAATTACCAGCGTATTTATTCAAGAAGGTCACTTTTCCCGTCATTTACGTAAAATGCGCCATCTCTATCACCAAAGAAGATCTTTTTTAATAGAGGCGATAAAAATAAAATTGAGTGATGTTTTTGACATAGAATTACAGGCTGGTGGCATGCATCTTGTTGTCAAAATTATCAATGGAATATCGGCAATTCAATTTTCCCAATCAGCCGCATATCATGGATTAAAAGTTGAAGCTTTAGATGACTGGTTGATAAATAAAAAAGAAAGTGCTTTTTTATTATTGGGTTTTACCAATATAAAAGATAAGCAGGAAGCATTGATATTGTGTCAAAAATTAAAGGAAATTAACCTGAAGTTGTTATCATCAGGAAGATCTAAATAAAGAAAATTTGATTTATTTAAATGTGATTTATTTAGCTTAAGTTGTATTTATAGGTGGTTTTTTATTGTTTGATTTAAATTTAAAACTTAATTTTAAGCTTTGTAATTAAACTTCAATAACAAAATAAATTTATTTTTATAAACTAAATCAATAGGTTGATTTGGTTTTTCTAGGTATGCAATTTTTGCATAAGATTAAGTCCATTTGCATTTCTCTTTAAGTTAAAAAAATGTAACTATCCAAATCAGGCTCAAGAGTCGCATCCGATAAAAGGTTATAGCTCCAACTATAATTTTACATAAATAAAATAGGGGTACGAATGAACAGACATAAACTCATGAAACAAATTATGATAGCGATTGTGCTTGGTATTATATTAGGCTGGGGATGTCATAATTATGCTGCATCAGTGGAAGAAGCAAAAGATATTGCATCTTATCTCAATATTATTACTGATGTATTTTTAAGATTAATAAAAATGATTATCGCACCACTGGTTTTTGCTACGATTGTTTCTGGTATTGTTTCCATGGGAGGTTCATCTTCTGTTGGGAGTATTACCATCAAAGCTATGGTATGGTTTATTTCAGCCGCTGTTATTTCATTATTAATTGGAATGGTTTTTGTTAATGTTTTCCAATTAGGTGTGGGATTAAATTTAACAGTTCCAGCCGTTGCTGTTGATAGTGGGTTAAATACCTCTGGCTTTACATTAAAAGCGTTTATTACTCACATTTTTCCAAAAAGTTTTGCTGAAGCGATGGCAAACAATGAAATTCTACAAATATTAGTATTCTCTATCTTTTTTGGATCAGGCCTTGCGTTTATCTGCAAAGATAAAAAAAGTCCGATTGTGACATTAATCGAAGACTTGTCGCGTATCATGTTCCGTATTACAGACTATGTAATGAGCTTTGCACCAATTGCCGTGTTTGCTGCGATTGCATCTGCGGTAACAGTTGAAGGTCTAGGGTTGTTGTACGACTATGGAAAATTAATTGGTCTTTTTTATGTTGCGTTAGCCGTATTATGGGGCGTACTGTTCTTTGCAGGTTATGTGTTCCTAGGTAAATCTGTATTTAGTTTAGGAAAATTAATTCGTGAGCCTGTTGCGCTGGCTTTTGCCACCGCAAGTAGTGAATCTGCTTATCCAAAAACAATGGAAGCTCTGAATCAATATGGTGTTCCGAAAAAAGTGACTAGCTTTGTTTTACCGCTGGGTTATTCCTTTAACCTAGATGGCTCGATGATGTACCAGTCATTTGCAGTGTTATTTATTGCTAATGCGTACGGTATTGATTTGAGTATTACTGAACAAATTCTCATTTTGTTAACGCTGATGGTAACAAGTAAGGGGATGGCAGGGGTTGCTCGTGCTTCTATCGTGGTCGTTGCTGCAACATTGCCAATGTTTAGTTTACCAGAAGCAGGAATACTGTTGTTACTGGCGATTGATCAATTCCTTGATATGGGAAGAACTGCAACGAATGTGGTTGGTAACAGCATCTCTACAGCAGTTATTTCCAAGTTGGAAGAAAGAAAAGGCGGTTTCAAAGAAGACTCAGATGTGATTATCAATGAAAAAGTGACATCAACATCATAAAATTTAAGAGCGTTTAGCAATTGAAACCCTTCTGAGTTGGTTAACTTTAGAAGGGTTTTTGCTTTATTCAGATGAATAGTAGAATATTATTTACTTGTTTGGTTACGCATAAATTGCCAAAAACGTTCTGATGAAATATTGAGTCTCGCTTCTGTTCGATAAATATATACTCCCATCGTGATGGAAAGCGTGTTATCTAGGATAGCAAGTTCATTTTTTTGAAGTTCATTTTTAATTGAATAGTCTGGCAACCAGCCCACGCCACTTCCGTTAAGCACCATACGCTTCAGGACGTCGCTCATAGATGAGACAAATGATAGTTCAAAAGGCAAGTCAGTAGATTTATCCATTAATTGGTTGACTTGTCTCCCCATGTAGCTTTCATCGGTATATTTCATTAAAGGCAGGGTTGTACCATCTAATTTAAAAAGAGGTTTCTTGTTTCTGTCGCACAATGAAACGAGATGTAAACGGCTTTCAAGAATTTTCGCATGCAGAAATGGAGATGACATTAATTCTTCGTTATAGAAGGATAGAATAAAATCACTTTGCCCTTCTTTTAGCTTATGGACGGCTTCATCAACATTAATTGATTCAACAAAAAAAATCTTATCAATATTCTGTGAGAACTGGGAAATAAAATCAGGAAGAAGAAAAACAGAAAGTGAATGTGCCGCTGAGATATTAATTTTCTGCTTGTCGTTATCGACACCTTTAATTCTATTTATTTGAAAATAGATATCATCAAGTAAGTTTCTAGCATAAACAATGAAGCTTTTTCCTTGTGGGGTGAGCTGCAATGGATTGGTGTTTCTATCAAATATTTCAAAACCAACAGAGGATTCGATAGATTGAATTCTTCGACTAAAGGATGATTGCGATATATTTCTTTTCTCTGCCGCTAAAGTAAAACTTCGACATTCTTCTAGAACAACAATATCGTGCAACCATTTAATTTCTAGATTACTGATCATTGTATCCTCTTTTGATTATAGTTATTTATTTCCTATGCAAATTTAGCATAACTTATAGAAACTCTGCAATTACGAAAGGTGATCATTATGCGATTATATTATTATATTTTATGGGGGCGGATTATGAAAAAAATATTAGGCATACTCGGGGGAATGGGGCCAGGTGCAACGGCAGATGCATTTTATAAATTAATCAATAATACTAAAGCATCTAAAGATCAGGAGCACATACCTGTTATTATTGTCTCAATTCCTGATATTCCAGATAGAACAGAAAATATTATTTATGATGGACCATCACCACTACCTGCGATGATAAACTCATTAAAACTACTTGAGAATGCAGGGGTTTCTTGTATTGTTATGCCTTGCAATACCGCGCATTATTGGTATGAGGATTTAATGAAGGAAGTTAAAATTCCTTTTATTAGCATTATAGATGCAGCATGTAAAAATATTATTTCTAATAAAATTAGAAAAGTAGCTTTATTAGCAACGACAGCAACAATACGTACGAAATTATACCAGGAAAAGCTCAGTTTGAATAATGTGGAGTGCATTGTTCCTGATGAGATTAATCAGTATAAAATAATGCAAAGTATTATTGCCTATAAAGCAGGTGATATTGATAAAGCAAAGGAGTTAATTTATCCCTATATTAATATGCTAAAGTCTGATGGCGTAAATAAATTTGTTATGGGATGTACAGAGATACCTTTAATTTTAGATGAGGTAGTTAATTGCTCACCCGATGAATTCATTGATGCTACTGAGGCTTTAATCAAAGAGGCTATTGATTGGTATAATTTTGGTGATGAACGATTTGAAAAAGAAATGATAAATGAGAATTATCAATAGTTATTTTAATTGTTTCGTATAGCCAACATCAGGGTGATTTTTAAATTTAACTATTAAATTAATATAAATTTAATAGGTGGGTGTTATTTAATTTTTTTATTTATGGGCAGATAAATAAACTGAAGATCTATATGTTTCATTGACATATTTTAGTTGTAAAAAAACATTTTTTTAATTTATTTGAAAGTTTAGGACTTTTTTAACTTGTAGTTAATGGGAGAGTAGCGACAATAGACGTTTTATTATAATTATTAGTTATTGTCAGATAGGGATCTACTCATGCAATTTAAATCGATGGTTAAATTGGTTATTGGCGCAGCGGTGCTGCTTGTTCTTGGATTGGTTGGGATTAACTCATATACTATCGTTCAAGATGGGTCAGTGAAAGTTGGAACATTTTTAGGAAAAGTGGATCCTGTAGCATATGATGCTGGACTGCACTTCCCTATTAACCCATTTACAACTTTCGATACGTACTCAACGAAAGATATTCGTGTTTCGTTAAAGGAACTTCGAGTTCCTTCACAAGATAAATTAAAATCAATTGTTGATATTACCGTAATGTTGCAATTTGATGGTGCAAAAGCCCCTGTATTGCGTATTAATGGTGGTACCGAGAGTGAAGCATTGGATAAATATGTACGCCAAAAGTTAATCTCGACAATTTTAGAATTTGGTAAAGATGTGGCAAACGCGCAAGATCTTTATACTGCAGATACGCAAAGAAAATTACAAGACTCTATTAGAGACGCAATTCAAAGCTATGCATCGCCATATGGTTACACGATTAAAGAAATTATGATCCAAGATATTACTTTGCCAGAGGTGGTTCAAGAGCAAGTGGTTAATACTAAAATGCGCCAAGAGCAAATTAACCAAGCGAAAGCAGAAGCAGAAAAAGAACGTGAGTTAGCACAGAAGAAGGTTGTCATTGCAGAAGCTGAACGTGAGTCTGCGGAGCAACAAGCTATAGCTAGAGAACGTAATGCGCAAGCAAATGCATTTGCAATGCGCCAAGAGGCGGATGCAAAATTATATGCAGCACAAAAAGAATCAGAGTCTAATGCAATATTACAGCGCACAATCACCCGCGAAATGATCAATTGGAAACAGTTAGAGATTGAACAGATTAAAGCGCATAAATATAAAGGTGAAGTGCCTAATATTGTTGTTGGTGCTGATTATGATGGCAAGATGATTATGGATATGCGCAGTAATCAATAAGCTAGTTTTATAAGGCTAAATAAAAACAGAAACCCATTTTTATGAAGTGACCCCAAATAGTTGGATAACCAATTACTGGGGTTTTTTTCTATTTAAAATAAGCATTATTGGCGCGAAGAGCCAGTATGAAACAGTGTTTAATAGCCACTATTATGATATTAAATGCAAAAATTCTGAGATGAAATAACCAATGATGAGGTTAACGTGATAGCGGTCAGTTCATGTTTATTAGGATTTTGTGTAAGGTATGATGGTAAGCATCAGCTTTATACACCTTTAAAACAACTTTATGATGCAGGAAAAGTGATTAGCATCTGCCCTGAAGTGTTTGGTGGGTTACCCACACCACGAGCACCCGCTGAAATTATGGGTGGTAATGGCAATGATGTCCTATTAGGTCAAGCAAAAGTCATTGATAGTGAAAGCGTTGATCTTACTGAAGTCTTTATTGAAGGTGCTAAGATCGCATTAAAAAAAATACAAGATTTAAATATTCGTTTTGTTGTTCTTAAGGCAAATAGTCCATCGTGTGGTAGCCAACAGATTTATAGTGGTGAGTTTAATGGTTCACTAAAAGACGGTATGGGTGTGTGCGCGGCCTTATTTAGACAAAATGGTATCCAAATTTTGGATGAAAACTCCCCAAATTTAATTGAAGTGGTCAATGCTTTATTTGATCAGGAAAACGTAAAAACGGAGGTAGATAATTTATGATACAAATCCGTGCTGTCGATAAATTCAATTTTTGGGATGTTGGGGGAACTCACTTCTAATGCGGATGGAGTTGCTACTGTTTTAGAGGAATATATCTGTTGCAATGCCTTTTCAATCGCAGAGTCTCACTTCTATCCTGAATATCAGCCGCGTGCGCTTTACCAAGGGGAAGTATTGATAGGCTTTTTTATGTACAAAATATTAGCTGATAAACCGAATGAAGCCTTTATCTGTCGTTTTATGTTAGACCTCAAATTTATTGGCCAAGGATTAGGCAATCAATCTTTTTTGCGATCGTTGAATATCTCAAACGGCTCGGAATAAAAAGGATTTCTTTGGGTTTAGCGGTTGAAAACAATATAGCTAAGAAAGTATATATGAATCATGGCTTTAAGTTTACAGGTGAAATAGTGAATGAAGAGCATATTTATACGGTTGAACTTTAAAATACTTTTATTTTTACACCTAGGTTAAATTCATGTTTTATAATGCTAGCGTGAGGATTATTTTCGCTTAACACAGAATTATTAAGGTCATTATTGGATGCCTTATCAGTGTTTTCGTTTGAATATAATGTGGATCTGTTTGTCTGCTAGATAGTTATCTTATAGATATGGTATATCATCGGAAAATAAATCTGATGAGTTAACATAATGTTTAATATCTCTGAGTTGATTAATGATTCGCCAATAGATTCGATTCTTTTATTTGTAATCACGTTTGTTTTGTTAATTTTATCTGCTTACATTGGCAAATATATTTTTAAGCGTAAATCAGTTCATGAAGAAATTGCTGATGATGAAGCTAAAATTATTCTCGGGGCAATTTTATCACTGTTAGGTTTGCTAATTGGCTTTGTGCTCTCTATTTCTATTAATGGCTATAATAACCGCCAACAGACAGAAGAAAATGAAGCTATCGCGATTGGTACAGCATATCAACGTGCCCAGCTATTGAATGCTGATGATCGAAATAAAGCATCCCACCTTATCCAGCAATATTTAGAAGCGCGTGTTGAGTTTTTTAAATCAGGGATCAGTGATGAAAATAACCAATGGCGCATGGTCTCGCTAGAGAAACAAAACCAGCTTTGGGAAATTGCTGTCAAAGAAGCAAATCAATCACCAAACCCTGTTGTTGCCTCCGTATTAAGCGCATTTAGTGATCTTTATCTTTCTCAGCAAAAAACAATGGCAAGTTGGCGGCATCAAATTCCGAATGCGACTTGGTTTCTCCTCATCTTTTTTGCTGTCTGTTCCAATGTCCTTATTGGCTACAATATTCGCGGTACTAAGGGGAAAAATTGGCTGATCCTAATTTTACCCTCATTAACCACATTGGCATTATTCATGATTGCTGAAATTGATGTGCCAGGAGAGGGGATGATCCACGTTGTTCCTGATGACTTAGTTTTATTGCAGGAATTCTTATTTAAGGATGGTGCATGGTTGGGAAAGTAGAATAGAAATAAAGCTCCCCAAGTAAGATATCTTGGGGAGCTTATTAGATTAGCGAACAATAATACCTAATAAAATTCCGATAGCACCAAAGTCAGCATCACTGAATGTTGTATTTGCGATACCAATATCCCCAAGTACAGGTAATAAGAATACAGGTAAGAAGGTGATTAGTAAGCCTTGCGCAAATGCACCTAAAATAGCGCCACGGCGACCGCCTGTTGCGTTACCAAATACCCCAGCTGCAGCTCCTACAAAGAAGTGTGGTACAACACCTGGAATAATCACTGTCATATTCAAGGCATATAATAAGAACATGCCGATGACGCCCGCTGCAAAGCTACTTAAGAAACCGACTAATACGGCGTTTGGGGCATAAGGGAATACCACTGGGCAGTCTAATGCAGGTTTTGCATTTGGCACGAGTTTGTCTGATATTCCTTTAAATGCAGGAACAATTTCAGCAATGACCATACGCACACCTTGCAGGATAATGTATACCCCAGCTGCGAAGGTAATAGACTGCATTAATGAGAACATAAACCAGTTTTTGCCGCCACTGACTTCACGCACAAAATCACCGCCCGCAAATAAGCAAGTAATGATAAAGATGATGAACATAGTGAATGAAATAGCCACAGGTGTATCACGTAGGAATAGCAAGCTTTTTGGTACATTCATATCTTCTGTTGAATGTTCTTTATTACCAAATTTGCTCCCAATAAAACCTGCTAATACATAAGAAATGGTTGAGAAGTGCCCAATAGCAACGTCGTCAGAGCCTGTAACTTTTTTCATATATGGGTGTGCGATGGCAGGGAAGAACACCATACAGAAGCCCACAATTAAAGAGCCAACAGTCACCAGCATAGTTCCTTCCATTCCTGCCGTTGCTAGAATAACGGCGATCATCATCGACATGAATAATGTGTGGTGACCTGTCAGGAAGATGAACTTCCATGGTGTTAAGCGAGCAATCAAGATATTGATTAACATCGCAAAGAACATGATCATTGCCATCTCACGGCCAAAGCTTTTTTGTGCAATAGACACAATGGCTTCATTGTTAGGTACTACACCGTTGATGCCAAAAGCATGTTGGAAGATGGCAGAGAAATCACCCAATGAGCTAACCACTAAACCTGCACCAGCACCTAAGATCACAAAACCCATAATGGTTTTAATGGTACCTTTAATGCATTCTGTTACTGGTTTTTTCTGTGCAATCAAACCGATAAGAGCAATAAGACCGACTAAAATAGCAGGTTCAGATAAAACATCCTGCATCAGAAAACGAAAAAATGACATAGAGCCTCCGTTTACATCGCACCAAGTTTTTGTAATGCAGCAGTGAGGCGCTCTTTCATGGCAACTTTATCAATCATATTTTCCAGTGCGACGATTTCACCACCCACTTGTTGAGCAACAAGCTGCTCTGCAATATCACTTGTACCAACAAAAATATCACTAACAGTGCCTTTTGCTGAGCCTAAATCCACATGGTCAACTTCAGCACTGACTTGCATGTCTTTTAAAATATTTTTGATGCTCATTTCCATCATTAAACTGGTGCCTAAGCCATTTCCACAAACAACGGTGATTTTCATAATGTTTACCTTAATATGTAATTATTCGTATTTAGCGATGATTTGAAGAATGTCATCGACGTTTTCTGAGTGCATGATGCTATCAATATCTTCTTGATTATCAAAAAGTTCAGCAAGTTTTGCGATAGCCCCGATGTGACTATTGCTATCTGTAGCAGCAAGAACGATAAGCAGTTTGATTGGGTCGTTGCCATCTGAACCGAACTCAACGCCTTGTTTAATCACGGTTAAACCAAGGGATAGCTGGTTTACACCATCTTCAGGACGAGCATGAGGCATGGCAATCCCTGGGCCTAAGACATAATAAGGGCCAATCTTTTCATGTGATTTGATAATCGCATCGATATATTGCGGTTCGATTAACTTATTATTAATTAATGGTTTACAGGCGATTTTGATCGCATCTTGCCAATCTGTGGCACTTTCGACGACCTGAATAACGTTCGAGGTCAGTAAAGTCGTAAGCATCGGGTTGCTCCTGGTTGGTTAAATTTTTATCTTTTTAATGGTTGAGTGAATAGTAGTGATCTATGGTAGCGCTATCTAGCTGATTTGTTCATTTTCGTGATAGCGCTATCATTTTGAATAAATATTGCGAACAAAGGCTAAATGAATAGACTTGTAAGCTGATTAACAAATTCAACCTGTGCTAAGTTAGTGTTGTTGAATAATAAGTTTAGGCTAAATAAAAGTATTACATGCAAAAAACACGAAAAAGAAAAAATACAGGGCGAGTGACATTACAGGATGTCGCTAAATACGCAGGCGTTGGCTCTATGACGGTATCTCGTGCTTTGCGAACGCCTGAGTTAGTATCAGATAATTTGCGTGAAAAAATTAACGCAGCCGTTGAGGAGCTTGGTTATATTCCAAATTCTGCCGCGGGGATTTTAGCTTCAGGGCAAAGCCGAACTGTTGCCGTGTTAATTCCTTCTTTGCGTGACAATGCGAGTTCAGTTTTTTTGCAAGCATTACAGGAAGTGCTTAACAAAAACACTTATCAAGTTGTGATTGGTAGCCACGATTATCAGCAGAAAAAAGAATCAGAAGTTTTATCGACCTTATTACAAAGTAACCCTGCGGCGCTGATCATATTTGGTGCAGTTAATTCACAAAGCGTTTTTAATTACCTTAAAAATTTAGATATTCCAGTTATTAACGTGGCTGGGGAATCCAGTCATCCTGTTACTTTGAATATTAAAAGTAACATTGGCGAAGCGGTTAATTTTTTAACCCATTTTTTGCTACAAAAAGGCTATAAAAAAATAGGCTATATCGGGGCTCAGATGGATAGCAAAATGCAAAGCCAACAGCTGAGCGGTTGGAATAAGGCGATGCTAGCTTATAACCAAAGTGCTGAACAAAGCATTACTACGCCGTATGTCGCAACAATGGACTTTGGCCGTCAGGCGATTAGTGAAATGTTAACACGGCAACCAGAACTTGAAGCTGTTATTTGTAGTCATGAAATGATAGCACTTGGTGTGCTTTTTGAGTGTCAAAGGCGGTTAATACAAGTACCAAAAATGCTAGCGCTTGCCTGCGTAGAAGGCTCATCAAATTGCGACCATATCCAGCCATCACTTACATCTGTCCGTATTGATTACAGTAAAATGGCGCGAGAAACGGCTAAAAAATTACAGAAGTGGTTAGCCGATCCTGATACTGACTTTTCTGAAACTCAAGATGAAATCATTTTTCCCTATAAGTTTGAAGCCAGACAAAGTGCATAAAATATAACTCTCCAGTTTAAATTAACGTTTCAGTATGAAATTTAATCTCTAGCCGACAAGATATAGTGGTATAAATCACTTTTTGATGAAAAATAGGATTGTTTTTTTGTATCTCGAAATAAGATTGTCGGCTGGGTCACTGTATCCTATTTATTCCCTGCTAATGTATAAAGAGGGCGGTTAACTGCCTGCATATTAGAAGTCTATTACTCGATGAATTGATTGAGTCATTACTGGGGAGTCACCATGAAATTTCTTAAAACTGTTATTTCAACTGCGATTTTAGTTTCTTGTAGTGTTAGTGCTGCAACAACAGGTTCTGAAGTCTTAAAAGTACAAGATGGCGGTACACCGAATAAAGTCTACACAGCAAATAAACCAACCATTAAAGTCGCAACTTACAATATTGGTAAAAATGAATTAGCTCAAGATGTGGCGAATTTAGATAATTTGAGTAAGGCAATTGGTAAGATAGACGCAGATGTTATTGTTTTAACGGAGATTGATAATAAAACTGCGCGCAGTAAAAAAGTTCATCAGCTAGAAGAAATCGCGAAAGCGAATAAGATGGATTTTGCTTTTGGTAAAGCATTGGATTTCGATGGTGGTGAATATGGGGTCGGAATTTTATCAAAATATAAAATAGATAAATCCCAAGTTGTTAATTTGCCATCAGGTGATGCAGAGCAGCGTGTGGTATTAATCTCTCAAATAACTAAGCCTGGTTTTGATGCACCGATTATTGTGATGGGCACACACCTTGACTGGCAAAAAGATCCGACCATTCGTATCGGTCAGGTTCGTCATATTTTAGATGCGAGTATCGGTGATACAGATACAGGTTTTGATAATATCGCGGCTTCAATAAAAATATTAGCAGGGGACTTTAATTCCACGGCAAATGAGCAGCCTATTCAGGAAATTCGTTATATGTGGAACCCTGTCGAGAAGCAAGGGGTTGATTATCGTAGTTGGCCAGCAGTAAACCCAGCGATTGATATTGACCATATTTTCACATTTAAAGGTCAAGTATGGGATGTGAAGAATATGCAGATCCCAACTGACAGTGAAGAGTTCCAATGGTCGAGTGTTAGCGACCATCTTCCAATTATTGCTGAGTTGGAATTACAGGAGCAATAAATAAACTTGATGTTTATAAGCTAGGCCCCTTATGGGGTCTTTTTTATTTTTTTTCTATAGAGTTTTTCAATAACCTTTGTCTTTCAATATAACGCTTTTCAACAATGAGCAGATATTCCTCAATAGTTTGATAGATTTTTTCACGGGGTATAGAGACTAAGCTGTTATCACTTATAGCATCAGTCGTTTTATAGACAAAATCAGACATGAAGTCTGCAATGCTTTTAAATTGATTAGCCACATGTGTGTAGTAATACTGGTAGACATAGGATTCTTGTGAATGGCTGAGCTCCGTATTATTCGTGAGATTGTTTGTTGCAAGCAATAGTAGTTGAATGTTAGTCATGGAATCCCCTTTTATAGGCGGAAAATATTACCTGATTTTATAATTTTGTTTTGTCAATATTCGTCGGATAATTTTATGTTTTCGTTAAATACTTAGAGTTTGTAAGAATATTCTGTATTTTTGGCGATTTATGATATGACAGGACAAGGATTAATAACTTTATATTAAAAATGCAATAGTGTTTTAAATTAAAATTAAGTTAAATATTCTTATGATTGTTATGTTAATATATTGTTATTTATTTTTGTTTTTCAAGCTGTTAATAAAGCCCAGTCTGCAATGTTTTTATTTTTATTTATAATAATCAGTGTGTTATGCATTATTGGTTTGAGGGTTTTGCAGTTTTGTTAATAAGAAATATAAAATAATAGGAATAAAAAATATCCTAAAAGATATTTTGACTGATAAAGAAATTAATTATTCAATTAATTTTATCCATTTGAATTTATTGTGTTTTTCTATTTTTTTCTTCTTGTTTTAATTTTAGTTGATTAAAAGAGAGTATATGTTAGATATTTTGTTTACGCATTATCTGGGTATTATTACGCATAATTGGAGTTTATTCACAATTGGCAACATTATTATGTACATTGTATTATTTAATAATATATTCAATATAAGTAATATTAAACAGTATTAAACTGTTAAGGTGAATTATTGTTTCTGGTTCTGTAAGTATGAAACCTTTGCTGTATAAAAAATACAAATTGCAACAGTTAATCTTTAAGGTACTATTTATATTCAAGGTTTAATACTGGTATACTTACTCATGTAATGGGTAAAATGAAGTATAAATACGGGTTTGGTCGCATTGATTAGAGTAAATCGATTTTTTTGCTAACCATAATTTTTATCTATAATAGATATTAGAGATAGTAGCGTTCTAATAAGATATTCTTATGTGGATTATCAATCCTATTATTAAAATAATTATTACTTTCTTACAATTAACTAAATATATCTACTTACATACCTTTTATGCAAAGGTGTGGTGAACAATTTTGGTCAATTGGATGTGTTACTGTGTTTATGAGAGCTTAACTATATGAACATAATCAAATTGCTCACAATTCTATTGTTAACGGGGTGCTCTTTTATTTTGGGGGTCACTCTGAACTATTCCCCAACTCCTGATTTGGTCAAAATGGCAAAGGCTAATGTAGAGGATTATCTGTCATATCCTGAATCGGCTTCTTTTCGAAATGTGAAATATAATTTCATTCGACAAACAGCCAACAAAGGAGACTTAGGCTATGTCTGTGGAGAGGTATTTCGTGTGAAGAATGCGCGGTTAGAGGGCTATAAAAAGTTTGTTGTGAAAGCCTATAATGATAAGAATGGAAGAGTCACGATGTCCATACCACTTGTGGAAGGGGATTATGACTTATTACCAATGGAAATGATGAATTCGTTATGGGACAAGTATTGCTTCTAATTATGTGTACGAAAAGCACTCAATAAAGAAAGCCAATTGGCTTTCTTTAAAGGGTGATATGTGAGTTTATCCTCTTAGTTCTCTCGCACATTGCTGAAGCTGTAAGAAGGAAGCGAAACGTAAATCATGACGTGTTTGATAGCTTTCCTCTGCATAATAAGTTAAATCAATTTCACTAAATTGATCCATAGCTTGGGCGACGTTATCACAAATTTTACCCGCGACGGCACCTAAAATGGCTGAACCAAGTAAAACAGGTTCACTCGCTTGTGTAGAAATCACGGGAACGCCACATGTATCTGCTAATAACTGGCGAATTAATGGATGCTGTCCTGCGCCACCACTCACCACAATATTTTCAATTGCAGCGCCTGATTTTGCTTGTGCTTCAATGATTTGCCTTAAGCCATAACCAATACCACACACACCAGCAACATAAAATGACAGCAGATTTTCTAAGCTATTGTCCATGGTAAGGCCTGCAATTACCGCCCTTGCATGTGGGTCAGCGAATGGTGCGCGGTTACCTAAAAACTCAGGGACAACGTGAATTTTTTCAGCGAGTTCAACAGACTGAGATGCAGAGACCGTTTTTTCTAACACAAGGTCAGCTAAATAGACGGGAAGTGGTTTTCCTTGCTCTTTTGCGGTAATTTTTGCACTTATGCAAGCAGGGTGAAGGGAAAGAAGTTGATCAATCGCAGCGCCAGCGGCACTTTGCCCACCCTCGTTTAACCACATACCTGGTACCATCGCACTGTAATAAGGCCCCCAAACACCAGGTATGAAAACAGGCTCTTTAGTCGTTGTCATTGTGCAAGATGAGGTTCCGAAAACATACGCCATGTTGGCTGTTGCATCACCATTGACACCCACTGTACCAATCCCCCCTGCATGGGCATCAATCATGCCTGATGCAACAGGGGTACCGACTAATAAGCCCATCTGTTTTGCTGCATCGTTCGTTAAGCCAGAACCGCAAGGAGTGCCTGGTTCAACAATCAATTGGCCAATACGAGCAAATTTTTCATCAGCAAGTTCAGATAAACCAATTTGATGGAAGTAATCAGTATCCCAACGTTTTTCATGAGCGAGATAAGTCCATTTACAGGTGACTGTACAGGTTGAGCGAGCTAACGAGTCAGTTGATTTCCATGTTAAGAAATCAGCCAAATCAAAAAACTGCCATGCTTTTTCATAGGATTGAGGCAGGTTTTCTTTTAACCATAAAATCTTTGGCGTTTCCATTTCTGGGGAGATCTTACCCCCCACATAATTTAAGACAGGATGTTTTAGCTGATTAATACGTTCAGCTTGTTCTGTGGCGCGGTGATCCATCCAGACAATAATATTACGGTCTGGATCAGCACTTGGGCTAACGGAAATAGGCTGTTTATCGTGGCCAATCACGACGAGTGAACAGGTTGCATCGAAGCCAATTCCTGCGACCTGTTGTGGTGAAATATTTGAAGTTGCTACAGCTTGCTTAACACAATAACAAACTGCCTCCCAAATTTGGTTACTGGACTGCTCTGCGAAATGAGCACTGTCGCGGTAGAGTGTAATATCGTGTTTAGCAGATGCTAACATTTTGCCTGTCATGTCGAATACACCCGCGCGTGCACTGCCTGTACCAACATCAATGCCTATAACCACTTTATCATTTTGAGGGGTTGAATGTTGCATTTTACCTCCAAAAATTAATCATTATGAACTAAGAAAAACGCTACAGATCAACACTGTTTGGCACAATGACAAGGTCACGGACAGTGACATGTTTTGGACGAGTTAACATAAAGAGTACCGCTTCAGCCACTTCAATAGGTTGCATTAAGCTGCCATTTGCCAGTGCTTCTTCCATTTTTTCTTTTGGCCAATCATCTAATAACGCAGTGACTACAGGGCCTGGTAAAACGGCACCCACACGAACACCGTGTTCTGAAACTTGGCGGCGAGTTGAGTGAACAAAAGCTTGAACCGCAAATTTAGACGCGGTGTAAATGGGTTCCCAAATAACGGGCACAACGCCTGCGATTGAGCTGGTAAATAATACATCGCCAGATTTTTGGGCAATAAAATGAGGTAAAACGGCACGAACACTACGGAAGGCAGCATTAATATTGAGATTTAAAACTTTATCCCAAACATCTGGATCGCCTTCTGCCACAGGGCCACCAATATAAGCACCTGCATTTGCATGAAAAATATCTAAACGGCCTGCTTTAGCGAGGATTGCATCTAGCATGCCATCGACTTGTTTTGTGTTCATTAAATCAATGACTAGAGGGATCGCATTTTCGCCTAGTTCAGCAACAAGTTGATTTAATCTATCTTCAGCACGGTCAATTAGAACCACTTTGACACCTGCATTGATCAGCGTGCGAGCACATTCAAGACCAATGCCAGATGCTGCGCCCGTAATTGCTGCGACTTTGTTTTCAATGGAAATAGCCATAATGATTTACTCCAATCGGATTTTAGCGGAAAAGTAAGTGAAAAATAATGAAATCAATGAGATGACAATGAGTCACGGGAATGGTTAAGGTGGCTGCATAGGATGGATTGATATTAAGTCTTTTTCATTATACCAACTCATGCTTCATCAATTTCAATATTGCTCAATCGATGGAGCAGTATTGCGACTTTTTTACTTTGGTGTCAAGCTAGGAAAAAATGGAGATATGAATCTGTGACAAAGATCAGACAAAATAAGAAAACAACGATCTATGACCTTGCGGAATTGGCGGGTGTTTCAGCGAGTGCCGTGAGTGCTGTGCTCAATGGAAATTGGCAAAAAAGGCGTATTAGTGCGCAATTGGCTGAAAAAGTGATGCGCATTGCGCAGGAGCAAAATTACTCAGTTAATAAACAAGCTAGCTTACTACGCAGCAATAAATCAAAAATCATTGGTATGCTGGTGCCAAAATATGATAACCGGTACTTTGGCTCTATAGTGGAACATTTTGAAGAAATGGCACGAGAAAGGGGGCTGTTTCCGATTATTACCTGTACGCGCCGTGATCCTAAATTGGAGATAGAAGCTGCACGTACCATGTTATCTTATCAGGTGGACTGGCTGATTTCGACAGGGGCAACGAACCCAGATAAAATCACACAAATTTGTCAATCTTCTGGCGTACCGACACTAAATTTAGATCTACCAGGCACATTAGCAGCATCAGTGATTTCAGATAATTACCTTGGTGCAAAAAAACTCACTCAGCGTATTTTAAGTAAAAAAAGCCGTAGTCAAGTATTAAACCAGCCGCTAATTTTTATTGGTGGGCGTGAACATGACCATAATACACGTGAACGTATACGCGGATTCATTGATGCGCATAATGAAATGGGTATTACGGTTCCAAATGAAAATATTTTAGCGTGCGGCTATGCGCCTGAAAAAGCAGAAAAAGCATTGTCCACTTTTATTAAGAAACGCAGTGAAAATCTGCAAAAAATAGCCCAAGGTGGCCTATTTATTAACTCCACTATTTCATTAGAAGGGGTAATGCGTTGGTTAGGAACACAAGGGTATACAGGTGAAAATCAACCTAATTTGGGATGCTTTGACTGGGATCCATTTGTCGCGTTGCTAGGTAATGATATTGAGATGGTAAAACAGGACGTACCCACAATGCTCAATCATATTTTCAAATTGATTGATGATGGAAATAGTCAGGCACAATTGATTGAAGTATTACCTGTAGGTATAGGATAAATGCAGAATATAAATTAAGTGTTACCTGTGGTAAAACAGGCAACACAAGGCTCTGAGGGTTATTTATTTAAAGTTTCAACCAATAACTGATGACGTTGATTATAAAATTTAATATAGGTCATATAGCCTGCTAATATTGTCGAAAGACTCGCGGTGGCTAATAACATAAAGGTTACCATAATTTGGTATTTTACGGCTTGTAGTGGGTCGACCCCTGCAAAAATCAATCCAGACATCATTCCTGGTAGGCTAACAATACCAACAGTCTTTGCCGAATCAACCGTGGGGATTAACGAGGCGCGAATACTTTCCCGAATGATTGATGCAGAAGCTACTTTAGGGGTTGCTCCAAGGCTTAACATTTCTTGAATTTGCTGCTGTTGGCTGGCAAATCGTTGCCCTAAATTATTAAAGCAGAGCCCGACGGCTATCATCGCATTTCCTGCAATCATCCCTGTAATCGGTATGACTTGCATTGGTGTAAACGCAATGGCTTTAGTGAGAATTAAAACCAGTAGAGTGAGGAAAGTACCTGAGGTAATAGCAACGAAGGCTGTGAGATAGATTTTATCTAAATACTTACTACGTTTTTTGGCATTCCACGCAGCATTGACACAAATAAATAGCACCAACGCTACAGTGAGAAGTTCATGATCAACGTTAAAAATATATTTTAAAATATAACCAGCTATCAATAATTGAACAATAGCGCGACAAGTACTCCAAATAATATCTTTTTCCAAAGAAAGCTTTTCTTTGTGACTAATAAAAATCGCTACTAAGACTAACATGATAGAAAAAGTGAGCGACTCATTGGAAATGGTAGGCTGATGCACGATGATATCCTATTATTTAGCCAGATAAACGGGAAGGGTGATGACTTCATTTGCATGGGCAATTTCATCTTGGTCGTGAGTAACCCATAAAACTCCAATACCTTTTTCTATAGCCAGTTTGTGAATTAACTCATTCACCTTCACTTTATTTTCTTCATCTAGGGCACTCGTAATTTCATCTAACAATAAAATTTGGGGAAGAAACTGTAAATTTCGAATTAATGAAATGCGCTGTTTTTCGCCCCCAGAAAGCTCATTAATTCCTTTTTCAAGGATGGTTTCAGGTAATGAAAAATACTGTAAGTCACTGATAATTTTTGTTTTATCAAAAGGCTGCTTTCTGATTTGGTAAGGGAAAACGACATTATCATACACTGTGGCCCCGAATAATGAGGGGGTTTGGGTGCAATAAGATACTTGCTGGCGATAGGTCTCAGGAGAGAGTGCATTAATGTCTTGCCCGTTAAAGAGGATATTTCCTTGAGTTGGAGAAATTAGGGATGCCACAATTTTTAATAAAGTGCTTTTTCCGCAACCTGATGGCCCCGTGATTAATTTAAATTCACCTGCACGTAGGTTAATCTGCACATTATCAAGAATAGTTTTTCCATCAATCGAATAGCTAATATCCTTTAGTTGCAGTAGTGAGCAGTTTTTTTCCATTTTTCCATGACCTATGTAATCAATTCACGTGATTAACGCGAATGAGAGCTATTTCTTCATTTTATCTGATATCAGCATGTTAGTTTTGTCTGATATCAATTTAGATATAACTAATAGTATGCGCTAGTTATTGTGAAATTTACACTGCATTATGTAAAGGCAGATTATTTAAGGTCAGTTTGAATACGATTATTATGTGTATATGATGTTATTTTAGGCAATAAAAATTATTGGATGATTTTAAAATAGATAACAAATAATCAAATGAAATTTTATTTTGAACATATGTTCTTATGACTTTTATTATTATTTAAATAATGGGATGTGGCGCTTTATTTTAAATGATGGATATAGCCATAACATTTAAATAATAATATATTATCTTAATTAAATAACGACACGTTTATAGGTCATTAGGGTTTTGAAAGAGACTCAATATCTATATTTCCCAGTTTTATATATCACGTCATGATGTTAAGGAATTAAAATGAAAAAATTTAATGGTTTTAATACCCAATTCTCTCTTGATGGCAACGTTGCATTGATTACGGGGGGTGCTGCGGGGATCGGTCTGGCAATTGCACAACTCTATGTGGAAAAAGGTGCTAAAGTTGCCTTGGTGGATAAGTCAGATAAAGTCATTGATGTTGCTAATGGAATGAAAAATACTATTGGTATTCAATGTGATATTACAAATTCAGATTCTGTATCGCAAATGGTTGAGCAGGTGGTAAAGCATTATGGTGCATTGGATATTGCGGTTAATAGCGCGGGGATTGTTGCATTGGCACCCGCAGAAAGCTTAAGTGAGCAGGACTGGGATTTGACCATGAATGTCAATCTCAAAGGTACTTTCCTTGTATGCCAAGCAGCAGGTAATATCATGATTAAACAAGGAAAAGGTAAAATAATCAATATGGCATCACAGGCTGGGGTCATTGCGTTGGATCAGCATGCAGCCTACTGTGCGAGTAAGGCTGCTATTATTGGTTTAACCCAAGTTTTGGCATTAGAATGGAGCCCTAAAGGTATTCAAACTAATGCAATTTCACCGACTATTGTCTTAACTGAGTTGGGAAAAAAAGCGTGGGAAGGGCCTAAAGGTGATGAAATGAAAGAAAAAATTCCAGCGAGACGTTTTGCGGAACCGTCAGAAATTGCTGCCTGCGCGCTCTTTTTAGCCAGCGATGCTTCCGATATGATCACTGGGCATAATTTAGTGATTGATGGTGGGTATAGCATTCAGTGATTAAATTTAATATGCGGAGAATATACGTTATTCGCTTATTAATAAGAGTCATTAAAAAGGGCCAAATAATGATTTTATTATTTGGCCTGTAATATAAATTACAAAGTAGGATAACAGATTTAAATAATGTCGCGATTGATTACCGCTTTAGGCTGTAATAATGATAAAGATTGCTGAATAAGTTTCTCCACGGTAAAGCCAAAATAATCAAATAACTGCTCAGCAGGTGCGGATTCGCCAAAACTATTCATTCCCATAACTAATCCATCAAGGCCGACATATTTTCTCCAGTAATCACTGATACTGGCTTCGATAGCAATGCGGTTGCGAACATGATTAGGTAATACATGTTGTTGATAGTCCATGGGCTGTTTATCAAAGGTATCTGTTGATGGCATGGAAATAACGTTCACTTTGAAGCCTTGCTCGGTGAGATATTGCCAAGCTTCAACCGCTAAGGTGACTTCAGAGCCCGTTGCAATAAGCAGCAGTTCAGGGGTTTGGCAATTACTGCGTAATATATAACCCCCACGTTGAATAAGGGCTAATTGCTGGGGAGTACGGGAATGTTGTTGTAAATTTTGCCGTGACAGGATCAAAGCAGTTGGTGTTTGTTGGTTGGTGATGGCTTGTTGCCAAGCAACCGCTGTTTCCACTTGGCAGCAAGGGCGCCAGACCGACAAATTCGGGGTTGCACGTAAAGAGGCGAGTTGCTCTACTGGCTGATGTGTTGGCCCATCTTCCCCTAGCCCAATAGAATCATGGGTATAAACAAGTACTTGGGGTAACTTCATCAATGCTGCCATTCGCACGGCATTTTGTGCGTATTCGCAGAACATCAAAAATGTGGCGGTATAAGGGCGAAAACCGCCGTGTAATGCGATGCCGTTAGCAATGGCGGTCATGCCAAATTCCCGGACACCATAATGAATATAGTTACCCGCAGGTTGTTCATTAATCGGCACTGATCCAGACCAATAGGTTAGATTGCTGGGTGCTAAATCTGCAGATCCCCCGATTAATGCGGGTAAAACAGGGCCAATGACATTGAGGGTATTTTGCGATGCTTTACGAGTGGCGATTGTTTCAGGGTTATCATTCAATTTTTGAATGTAATCCGCCATGACAGACGTGAACGCGTGTGGCGTTTGGTTGGATAACCGTTTAATAAGTTGCTCAGCAAGTTCTGGATATTGCTTTGCATACTCTCTAATCGCTTGCTCCCACTGTAATTGTTGCTCCGAACCCCGCTCTATGGCATTCCATGACTGATAAATTTCGCCAGGAATTTCAAAGGGTGGATATTCCCATCCAAGCTGTTGACGTGTGAGGGCTATTTCTTCCGAACCAAGTGGTGCGCCGTGTGAATTTGCGGTTCCCGCTTTATTAGGTGAACCATAACCGATGGTCGTACGGCAAATGATTAGCGTCGGCTTATCTGTTTGTTGGCGAGCTTGCTCAATAGCGGCTTTGATAGCAGGCCTTGAATGGCCATCTATTCGGCGAATAACATGCCAGCCATAAGCTTCAAAACGTTCAGCGGTGTTATCCGTAAACCAACCTTTGGTATCTCCATCAATAGAGATTTGGTTATCATCATAAAAAGCGATGAGTTTATTCAGTTTCAAGGTGCCAGCAAGAGAGCACACTTCGTGGGAGATCCCCTCCATTAAACAGCCATCACCTAAAAAAACATAAGTAAAGTGGTCAACAACAGGGAAACCTGAGCGGTTAAATGTCGCACTGAGCGTTTTTTCTGCAATGGCCATTCCAACCGCGTTGGCAATACCTTGCCCGAGTGGCCCTGTCGTCGTTTCAACACCAGGGGTATAGCCGAGTTCAGGGTGGCCGGGGGTTTTTGAGTGCAACTGTCTAAATTGTTTTAAGTCTTCAATAGAAACATCGTAGCCTGTTAAGTGTAAAAGGCTATATAGCAGCATCGAAGCATGCCCATTTGATAGGACAAAACGGTCACGGTTTGGCCAAGTTGGGTCGGCAGGATTATGCTGTAAGTAGTCCCGCCAGAGCACTTCGGCGATATCCGCCATTCCCATCGGCGCACCAGGATGGCCTGAATTGGCCTTTTGCACAGCATCAATGGAAAGAAAGCGGATGGCATTTGCTAACGGATTTTGTATCTGCGTGTACATGAAAACACTCCTGAAAAACTGTCTACGTGAAACTAACGTTCCCCATTTTCATATTCACTGATGCGAGCCACTTTTGGGGCAGAGCGACCACCTTCATAATGGGAAGCCAACCAAGTATCTACGATAGTTTTTGCGAGTTCAGGTCCAATGACACGAGCACCAAAGGTAATAATTTGCGCATCGTTACTTTTTTGGGCACGTTCTGCGGAGTAGGTATCGTGGCAAAGTGCGGCTCGAATGCCAGTGACTTTGTTGGCAACAATAGACATTCCAATCCCTGTTCCACAAATGAGTATCCCACGCTGATGTTTTCCTTGGGCAATAGCCGTTGCAACGGCATGGGCAACATCTGGGTACATTTCATCCTTAACCCCTGTATTTAAACAATAATCGGTGACTTGAATATTCAGCGCTGCGAGGTGTTGTTTGATCATATCTTTCATTTCAAATGCGGCGTCGTCTGCACCAATGGCAATAGATAGCATGATTGAGATCCTTATGGTTGAACAAAAGTTCATTTGCAATTCAAATGTACTGATTAGAAAATAGGATCTTATGAACAAATAATCAATAGGTGAACATATGTTTTTAGTTTAAATAAGCTTTATTTTGTGATCTACGGCCTTAAATCCACTTATTTTTGCTAAAAAAGCTCAAAGTCATCATTTTACGTCGATTTTATAGGAATATTTGCTCTGAATCACACTTTGAGAATCTGGTGATGTGCATCGATGATTAAAAGAAGGTATGGTTAATTTGTATCTTCATTGAACTTATGTTCATTTAACAAACCGCCGAGGGTAAAACTATGTGTGAACACTGTGATCCAAAAGCCACGATGAGCGAAGGCATTCCAGAAAAAATGAAAGCGGTAGTGGCTTATGCACCGAAAGATTACCGTTTAGAAACTGTCGATGTTCCAAAAATTGGTGAAGAAGAAATATTAGTTCGCGTCGAAGCGTGCGGGATTTGTGCTGGTGATGTGAAAGCGTTTGAAGGAGCTCCAAGCTTTTGGGGAGATGCTGAGCAACCTGCCTATATTAAAGCGCCCATGATCCCAGGGCACGAATTTATCGGCCACGTTGTTGGCTTTGGCTCAAAAGTAGAAGGTTTTGCATTAGGTGACCGCGTAATCTCCGAGCAAATAGTTCCTTGCTGGGAATGCCGTTTCTGTAAACGGGGTGAATATTGGATGTGTGAAAAACACGACCTGTATGGTTTCCAGAATAATGTCAATGGCGGTATGGCTCAGTATATGAAATTTACTAAAGAAGCCATCAACTACCATGTGCCTGTGGATATGCCGATTGAAGACGCAATTTTGATTGAGCCGTATGCCTGTTCATTGCATGCAGTACAACGCGCGAATGTGAAACTGGGCGATGTTGTGGTGCTTTCGGGCGCAGGAACGCTTGGTTTAGGCATGATTGGTGCAATCAAAAAATCGGGTGTAGGCAAATTAGTGGTACTGGATTTATTCGATAAGCGATTAGAACTAGCTAAAGAATTTGGCGCAGATATGGTTCTGAACCCTAAACGTGATGATGTGGACAAAATCATTAAAGGGATGACGGAAGGGTATGGTTGCGACATCTACATTGAAGCGACTGGTGCACCGAAATCTGTTGAACAGGGACTCAAAATGATCCGTAAACTCGGTACATTCGTTGAGTTCTCTGTCTTTAAAGACCCTGTTACCGTTGATTGGAGCATTATCAGTGACCGTAAAGAACTGGATTTATTAGGTTCTCACTTAGGCCCATATTGCTATCCATTGGTTATCGAAGGTATCGGCAATGGTGATTTCCCGACAAAAGGTGTGGTAACGGATATTTTACCGTTAGATAAATTTGCGGAAGGTTTTTCCATGATGGCGAAGGGCGACCCGCATATCAAGGTGGTCTTAGACCCGAACCTGTAATGCTGTCGTGGGTTCACAAGCAAATAAAACAATAATGAGAAAAATTGGACCTGAATAAATGTCACCCTACCAAGGCTTGTTATTCAGGTCCTAGCCCAGCGAACACGCACTGAGGTTAACAATATGATAATCAATAAACTGTCTAAAGTAACGGGGTTTTCGCCAAAGTTGCTCCTTGGCTATTTTGGTGTTCTTATCTTCATGATGGGGGAAGGGCTCGAACAAGGGTGGCTTTCACCTTTTATCATTAGCCGCGGAATGAGTATTGAACAATCTTCATTACTGTTCAGCGTATATGGTTTTTTTGCTGCGGTTGCGGCGTGGTTGTCTGGCGTTTTAGCGGAAATTTATACTGCTCGCCGAGTGATGATTTTCGGGTTTGTGATGTTTGTGATTGGTTCAGTCATTTTCTTATCGATTGGCCTGCCAAGTAACAGCTTATCTATCATGATCCCAACCTATGCATTACGTGGATTCGGTTACCCAATGTTTGCATACGGTTTCTTAGTTTGGGTGGCGTATGAAGCGCCTATTAAAAAATTGGGTTCCGCCGTGGGGATCTTCTGGTTCGTCTACAGTGGCGGGTTAGGTGTCTTGGGTGTGATGTATTCAAGTTATGCCTTACCGATTTTAGGTGAAATGGCAACGTTATGGAGCGGGCTGATTTTTGTCACCATCGGGGCATTTATCGCGATTGCCCTTAACCGAAACCATGAGGGCGGCGAACAACCAAAACAAAAAGTGTCGCTTAACTATGTGTTTAAAGGGATCACCATTGCATTTGAAAACCCTAAAATTGGCTTAGGGGGAATTGTTAGAACCATAAATACATCAGCGGCTTACGGTTTTGTGATCTTCATGCCAATGTTTCTTGCTGATTTTGGCTTTTCCCGCACAGAATGGTTACATATCTATGCCGCACTTTGGACCGTGAATATTGCCTTCAACCTCATTTTCGGTGTCGTCAGTGATCGTATTGGTTGGCGCAATATTGTGATTTGGTTCGGATGCGTCGGTTGTATGCTTTGTACCCTAATGTTCTATTACGTGCCGTATTACTTCGGCCATAACTATACCCTGATGATGATAGCGGCTGGGTTATTTGGGGCGTGCCTTGCAGGTTACGTACCGCTCTCTGCCATCATGCCATCACTCGCACCTGAAAATAAAGGCGCTGCGATGTCCGTACTGAATTTAGGTGCGGGGCTCAGTACCTTCGTTGGTCCTGCACTTGTTGGGATATTTATTAGCAGTGTCGGGGCATTTGGTGTGATTTGGATTTTCTCAGGGCTTTATTTGTTCAGTGCGATATTGATGAGGTTTATCACCGTACCGCAAGAACT
Source organism: Providencia sp. PROV197 (assembly GCF_028479625.1). Taxonomy (NCBI): domain Bacteria; kingdom Pseudomonadati; phylum Pseudomonadota; class Gammaproteobacteria; order Enterobacterales; family Morganellaceae; genus Providencia; species Providencia sp. PROV197. The sequence goes on along the minus strand of NZ_JAMPNZ010000004.1, from coordinate 139,526 downwards.
TCTTGATCAGTCAGCAAAAATGCAGCTAACACCAGAAAATAAGTAAAAGAGGGAATTATGAACAGAATCATTAATGAACCTGACCTAGTTGTTGAAGACGCTATTCAAGGCTATTTAAAAGCGCACCCTGAATATTTTGCGCAGACCGATAACGCCCGCGTTCTGAAATATCCGAAGGCGCCAATCCAAGGAAAAGTGGGGATTGTCACTGGGGGAGGATCAGGTCATGAGCCCGCATTTTTAGGTTATGTGGGTGAAAACATGTTAGATGCGGTGGCTATCGGTGAGATTTTCTCTTCACCAACCGCAGGGGCTTTTTTAGATGCGTTCAAAGCCGCAGATAGTGGTGCTGGTGTTGCCTGTTTGTATGGTAACTACGCAGGCGACAACATGAACGTGAAAATGGCGATGAAAAAAGCCGAAAAAGCGGGCATGAAGATTAAAACTGTTGTTGCGACTGACGATGTTGCCTCTGCACCCGCAAGTGAAAAAGAGAAGCGCCGTGGTGTTGCGGGTGAAATTTTAATGTGGAAAGTTGGCTCGGCGGCGGCAAGTAAAGGTTATGATCTTGATGGGGTGATTAATGCGGCACAAAAAGCCATTAATAATTGCCACTCAATTGGTGTTGGTTTGACGTCTTGCACAATTCCGGCGGTGGGGCACCCGAATTTCCATATCGAAGATGGTATGATGGAGCTTGGCATCGGTCACCATGGCGAACCAGGCATTGAAATTATGCCAATCCAATCAGCGGCGCAAATGGCACAAACGATGTTAGCGCCAATTTTAACCGATATGCAGGCAAAACAAGGGGATGAGGTTGTCGTATTGGTTTCTGGGTTAGGTGCGACCCCTGTGATGGAGTTGTACATCTATTACGCTGAAGTCGAAAAATTATTACGTGAGAAAGGCGTTCGTATCGTGCGTAACTATGTGGGCAATTATTTTACCTCACTCGAAATGATGGGCGTCACACTGACATTAATGAAAGTGGATGAAGAATTAAAGACATTGATGGATGTCCCTGCGTATTCATTAGGTTTAACACAGGTTAAGTAAAGGAGCTCATCATGCAAGTTATCTCAACGGAACGTGGTAATGAAATAACGCTGGATTTAGTCCACATCATTGTGTCTAACCGTGAATACCTCAGTGAAATCGATGGTGCAATTGGCGATGGTGACCACGGTATTAATATGGCGAAAGGTTTCAACCTATGCGCTAAAGCGATTGAAGGCCGTGAATTATCCCTCAGTGAAGGTTTTGAAGAGATCTCGGATGCGCTAATGGAAGGTATCGGTGGCTCGATGGGGCCACTGTACGGCAGCTTCTTTATGGGGATGTCTGACAGCATTTCAGGTAAAAGTGAGCTTTCACAGCAAGATTTCCTGGCGATGCTACAAAACGGCTTATCGGAGTTGCAAGACATTAGTAGCGCAAACGTGGGGGATAAATGCTTAATGGATACACTGATCCCTGCAATTAATGCGTTTGAATCTGCAACTAATGCAGGTAAGGATTTCAAGCAAGCGCTAGATGCAATGCAAACTGCGGCTATTGCAGGACGTGATTCAACATTAGACTTAGTGGCAAAAATTGGACGCGCGAGTCGGTTAGGGGAACGTTCGCGTGGGGTATTAGATGCAGGGGCCACATCTTGCTGTTTATTACTTTGCCAACTTGCCCAAAGCGTTGAAAAACATGGCACTTTAGCCAGCGCATAACAGTTTATTCTATTTTTTTAGTGGATATAGAGTCGAAAACATTGCTTTATATCCACTGTCTTTGACAACTCACTTATTAATTGTCACTAGAAACGCTATACTAAAATCGTATTATCCTTGTCGCGATTAACACCAATTGAGAGGAAACCACTACCTTATGGATAGATCACAAGCATCTTCCGATATCGAGCTACTGACTGAAATTGCGATTGCGTATTATCGCGATGAAATTACACAGGAAGAGATCGCCAATAAGTTTGGAATATCGCGAATTAAGGTGGGGCGCTTATTAAAGCGTGCAAAAGAAGAGGGGATTGTTGAAATTAATGTTCGCTATCACCCAATTTTTAGTACCCAGCTTGAGCAACAGTTACTCTCTCGTTTTCCTATTTCCCGCGCGTTGATTGCGTTAGATCACCCAGATGAAGAACAACAGCGTAATCAGGTGGGGACATTGGTTGCGAATTATTTATCAACCACACTGCGAGATAATATGATTGTCACGGTGGGACAAGGGCGTAATGTGGCGGTTGTTGCCGATAGTGGCGGTGCCGTACCTGAAAAAGATTGCCGGTTTATTTGTGGTATTGGCGGTACGCATCGTCCTGGCGATTCGATAAACGCCGACCATATCAGCCGCCGCCTTGCTAAAAAATTTGGGGGAACCAGTGAAACATTATACGCCCCAGCGTATGTGGAAAATAATGAACTTAAACAAGCTTTTATGAAAAATGGCACCATAAAAGAAACCCTAGATCGTGCTCGTAAAGCGGATATTGCCTTAATCGGTATAGGCGATATGAATGAAGATAGTTATATGGTCAAACTGGGCTGGTTTACGCCCCGCGAAATCGTGGATGCAAGTTTAAACCAAGGCGTAATCGGTGATATTGCAGGATATGATTTTTTCAATGCACAAGGGCAGCATGTGGATACCGTCATGAATGACCGCGTGATAGGTTTGAGTATTGATGAGCTGAGAAAAATTCCCTGTGTGATTGCGATTGCCTCTGAATCGTCCAAATCTATGGCGATTATGGGCGCACTGCGCACAGGGGCGATTGATATTATCGCAACCAGTGCGAGTAATGTGCGGACGATTTTAAAAATGTCCCAATAGCTCGTCATACTTCAAACCGCAGCGTTGTTGACTGCGGTCAGTACCTTAGTCACATACTGGTGTATGCTCCTAAGGATATCTTCGTTTGACGCCTAGCTGCAATTTGAACTATTTAGGGGATGGATCCCGCGTGTTATTCAAACCGCAGATTCGCATTAGCCACATATTGATGTATGTGCCTAACGGCTTATTAATAGCATCTATTATAAAATAGGTTTACATCTCCTAATTAGTTGCCTTATTATTTTAAGGTAAGTATTTAGGGAGATGGCATTCCTCCTGCTGTTAAGAAACCGCCCAGTTGGGCTAATGATGCCTACGTTAACCTGTTAATTCGACGGGGTACGTAGGTTTATGTGCCCTGAATTTAGGGCATAAATGAACGATACTCGAAATACTTCAAGTTACATGGGTGTTGACTGTACTACGATAGCCGAGTCACATACTTGTGTATGCTCATCGAACTATCTTTGCTTGTCGCCTACATGCCACTCGAATTATTTAGAGTATAACAGGGAGACTTTCCTTTCATTTATCCCTCCTAACGCTTTATGGGAAGTTTCTATGTACGCCTCTTTATTTGCAATTGCGATTGGTTCTGTTCTTGGTGGCTGGCTTCGGTGGTTTGTTAGCCTGAAAATGAACCACCTCTATCCGAATATTCCCCTTGGTACCGTTGCGGTTAACCTTGTTGGTGGCTTCGTCATCGGCTTTGCCATTTCCTATTTTGCCAGTGCTAATATCAGTCCCGCGTATAAGCTCTTTATTGTGACAGGCTTTTGCGGTGCCTTTACCACCTTTTCGACCTTTTCATTAGAAGTGTTAGTGCTCATCCAAGAAGGGAAATTGGACTTTGCGATTAGCACTATCGCTATTCATGTGATTGGCGCGTTGATCTTTACTTTGCTTGGCATGCTATGCCATAACTGGCTGGCTCAAGGATAAGTTTGAGCAATAAAATATTCAAGCGACATTATTGCCGCTTGAATATTTGGACTAATCATTCGCTAACAAATGTTGAGCCGTGGCTTCATCAGTGACTAAACCCGTTATCCAACCGCCATTGAGGACGGCTTGAATCGCTTGCGTTTTATGTGATCCTCCAGCAAAAGCAATCACTGGGTGTATGGGAGGGGAAAATAGTGGCACACTCGTGTGTGTGTCATCTAAGCTGGTGGCTAAACGCTCACCGTTGGCTTTAATAAAGTGGCCTAAGAGTTCTCCCGCGACACCTTTTTCCAGTAACATTTCTAGTTGCTCATCAGTGACAAACCCTTCTGAATTTAGTGGGCAATTCTTTCCCACCTCTCCAATACCAATAAAGGTAATATCAGCATTTAAGCCTTTTTCAGTGACCTCTTTATAGACGCGGTGTTGGCACCACATGGCCTTGTCTTCTGGGCTGTCCGCATACAACGGCGCGGGGAGAATATAGTGGCGACATTGCAGTTTTTCTGCAAAACGTAAGGGAATATCGTAACGTGTTGCAGAGCTATCGCGGGCAATTGCGCCAATTAATGAGACGCATTGGTGTTGAGGCAGCTCAAGGTAAGGCAGTGCATCTATAATGCTGCGTAATGTTCTACCTGAACCGATACCGATAACTTGGGGTTTATCCTGCTCAATTAATTGTTCCATTAATTCTGCGCCCGCAACGGCGATCATATCCAACGTGGCATCGGTATCAAGTTGCCCTGAAGGTACTACATAACAATGGGTGAGATGGTATTTTTGCTGTATCTCATTGGCCAGCCGTAAGCATTCAGTAACAGGGTGGGTGATTTGCACATGCACCATACCTTGCTCTTTAGCTAAAGAGATCAGTCGCTGAGCGACTTGGCGTGATAGCCCCAATTCCTGTGCAATTTCTTGTTGCGTTTTACCTGCCACAAAATACAGCCACGCGGCTCTCGCGGCTTGTTCCATTTTTTTTAATTCTTTCTGCATGGACGCTCTCCTGCCTTTTTTCATCATTGTAATTCTGGGCAATTGCTTATTAAAAGGGCAAAAGTTATTACTGTGACCATTATCGCAGTAATTCTTGGTAGATTGAAACTAAAATATAACAAACGGGCAGATGCCCATAAAAATGGCAAATATTTACTTTTAAGTTAAGGAGTCACAATGCTAAAGCAGAAATCCGTATGGATGCACATTGGTGCTGGATCATTCCATCGTGCTCACCAAGCTTGGTATTTACACCGCTTAATTGCACAGGGCGATGACAGCTGGTCTATTGCGCTAGGTAATATTCGTAATGACGCAAATGCATTGCTTGATAACTTAGCGAAGCAAAATGGCGAATACACCCTTGAAACTGTTTCGCCAGAAGGTGAGCGCCACTACGAAAAAATCACGTCAGTGCGCAAAATCTTGCACTGGGATGAAAATTTAAGCCAACTTGTTGAGCAAGGCCGTGATAAAGCCACTCGCGTAATCGCTTTTACGGTAACCGAAGCAGGTTATTATTTAACCCCTCAACATGTGTTAGATGTCCAGCAACCCGATATCCAAGCAGATTTATCGGGAAGAATGATCACAATTTATGGGGCATTAACTGAGATCCTGCGTGCACGGCTTACAGCCCACGGCGAGCCAGTCACCTTATTAAACTGTGATAACTTACGTCATAATGGTGAACGTTTTCGCCATGGTTTTTTATCGTTCTTACAATTAAAAGGCGAAAATGACCTCTACCAATGGGTGAAAGACCATACTCGTTCACCAAATACCATGGTGGATAGAATAACGCCTCGCCCAACCCCTGATGTGGCAGAACGCGTGAAACAGCACACTAACTGGGACGATAAAGCACCCGTCATGGGTGAGGCTTTTATTCAGTGGGTAATTGAAGATGATTTCATTAACGGACGGCCTGCATTGGAAAATGTGGATGTCGAAATGGTGGAGTCTGTACTGCCGTGGGAAGAAGCTAAAATTCGAATCCTGAATGCAAGTCACAGCTGTATTGCTTGGGCAGGGACACTAATCGGCTTGAATTTTATCGACGACAGCACGCGTGAATTGCCAATCAAACAAATGGCCTGGAATTACGTCACTCAAGACGTAATCCCTTCATTGACGCCAAGCCCGCTGGATTTAGAACAGTACCGTGATGTGGTACTCGAGCGCTTTAGTAATCCTTATATTAAAGACACTAATCAACGTGTTGCCGCTGATGGCTTATCGAAAATTCCTGGGTTCATTACACCGACACTGCAAGAATGTTACCAACGTAACCAAGTGCCCGCGGCAACGGCGGTATTGCCCGCGCTCTTTTTTGTTTACTTGCAACGCTGGGCAAAAGGTGAGTTGCCTTATGAATACCAAGATGGTGTGTTAGATGAGGAATATTACCAAAAAATGATGAACTCACCAGATGCATTAACGCAATTTGTCTCGAGCGAAATGCTTTTTGGTTCCCTTGCGCATTCACCTGAATTCCATGAACTCATACGTAAAACGGTCGCCAATATCAACACTTGGCTAAAATCACCGCAGCAATCGCTGTAAGGAGAAAGGCAATGTACCTTGGAATTGACCTTGGCACCTCTGAGCTCAAAGCGGTTTTGATTAACAGCCAAGGGGAAATTGTTGCATCAAGCCATATGGCGCTGACGGTGCAACGGCCTCACCCTCAATGGGCGGAGCAATCCCCAGATAGCTGGTGGGAGGCAACAAATGCAGTCGTGGCAACGTTAAAACAAAAAGCACCAGAAGCGTGGGCGGCAGTCAAAGGGATTGGCTTATCGGGGCAAATGCATGGCGCCGTTTTATTGGATAAGCACAACAAGGTGCTACGTGATTGCATCTTATGGAATGACACTCGTAGTGCCAAAGAGTGCGAGTGGTTGATGGAGCAGCACCCAGAATTCCTGACCGTTGGGGCGAACTTGGTGATGCCTGGTTTTACTGCGCCGAAGCTCTTGTGGGTGGCGCGACATGAGCCTCAGGTTTTCAGTAAAATTAGCAAAGTGTTGTTACCGAAGGACTACTTGCGCTGGAAGATGACGGGACAATTTCTCAGTGAAATGTCGGATGCGTCAGGCACACTGTGGCTTGATGTCGCTAAACGTGATTGGTCTGATGAATTGTTAGCAGCCACAAATTTAACCCGTGAACAGATGCCATCTTTGGTCGAAGGGGCTGAAAAAAGTGGTGTCTTGCGTGCTGACTTAGCTTCACATTGGGGGCTGAGTGCAGATGTAATTATCGCGGGTGGCGGTGGTGATAATGCGGCTTCTGCGGTAGGTGTCGGGGCGATTAATGAAGGAGATGCTCTGATTTCCCTTGGCACTTCAGGGGTGATTTTTGTGGTGAATAACCAGCTACAAGCCGACCCTCAACATGGTGTTCACGCCTTTGCCCATGCCTTGCCAAACCGTTGGCACCAAATGAGTGTGATGTTAAGTGCCGCAAACTGCTTGCGTTGGGCCTGCCAGTTATTGTCAACGACGGAAAACCAACTGATGGACGAGGTTGGTCAATTAACGGATGAGCAGAAAAAACGCGCGCCGATATTTTTGCCTTATCTTTCAGGGGAAAGAACACCGCACAATGACCCTTATGCCACAGGTTCCTTTTTTGCTCTGCGCAATGAAACAACACGAGCAGAGTTGGGTTACGCCGTGATTGAAGGGGTAACTTTTGCCTTAGCGGATGGCATGGATGTATTACAACAAACAGGGACAAAAATGCCGCGTTGTAGCTTAACAGGGGGTGGGGCTCGCAGCCCAATTTGGGCACAACTCATTGCAGATGTGATTAATGTGCCTATCGTTACACACCCTGCAAGTTCTTCAGGGGCTTTAGGTGCTGCACGCCTTGCATGGTTAGCTGACGGGGGCGATGTGGATAAGGTGTGTCAAAAACCTGACATTCTTAACACCTATTTGCCGCAATCTCTTAATCAACAGGTACTTAATCAACGGCTTGAGGTATTCCGTTTATTGTATCAGCAACAAAAACAAGCAAGAGAACTCATGCCGCAATAGGCCGAAAAGGCGGTATTCCCTACCTACCGCTTTTATCGCTCGCGCTTCGCAATTAATTAAAACAACAACATAAAATGAGGAAACTGCAATGGAACAACAGCAGTATTGGCTTGGTCTACCTAAGCATTTGTTCTGGGGGTTTATCGCCATCGCTATTTTTATGAGTGGTGATGGTTTTGAAATGGCTTTTTTATCGAAACATATTACTGACTTAGGTTTTACGCCGACACAATCAGCAATGGTGTTCACCGTTTATGGCTTGATGGCTGCAGTAGCCGCATGGGCATCGGGTGTGGTTGCTGAAATTATCACACCATTAAAAGCCATGATGATCGGTTTTGTTTTGTGGATTGTCATGCATGCACTGTTTATGGCTTTTGGCTTAGGTATGAAAAGCTACAGCATGATGTTGCTGTTTTATGGCATCCGTGGGTTGGCTTACCCGCTGTTTATTTATTCCTTTATGATGATGTTGGTGCAGGTTATTCCTCGTGCTCACCTCGCGGCCGCAACGGGCTGGTTCTGGGCGATGTACTCAGTGGGAATTGGCGTCATCGGCAGCTATTTACCCAGTTTCTCAATCCCGATGATGGGGGAAACAGGTACACTTTGGATGGCGATAGGTTGGGTGGCAATCGGCGGTATAATTGCTTACTTTAGCTTGCGTAATATCCCTGTTGACCGCTCGAAAGTGGATTTGCCAATGAAAGATAAAATGGCGGAGTTATCCCGGGCAGCGACAATCTTATTTACCAATAAAAATATTTTTATGGCGAGCTTGATCCGCATCATCAATACGATTTCGTTATTTGGCTTTGCGATTATCATGCCATTGCTATTTGTTGACCGCTTAGGCTTTACTATTTCTGAGTGGCTACAAATTTGGGCTGTGTTCTTCTTTGTGACTATTTTTACCAATATTTTTTGGGGCATTGTTGGGGAACATATCGGCTGGATCCGCCAAGTCAGGTGGTTTGGTTGTTTAGGTATGGCTGTTTCAAGCTTGCTGTTTTATTATTTACCTGTTTACTTTGGGCACAATTTTGCGATTGCCCTGATCCCAGCCATTTTACTGGGTATTTTTGTTGCGGCCTTTGTGCCAATGACTGCGGTATTCCCAAGTATTGAACCACACCATAAGGGCGCAGCCGTTTCGATTTATAATTTATCTGCGGGTTTAAGTAACTTTGCTGCCCCAGCGATTGCGAGCTTGGTATTGCCTTTCTTCGATATTGTCGGGGTTGTTTGGGCATATACTGGGTTGTATATCTTTGCAGGAATTCTGACGTTCTTTATAAAAGTTCCTCAGCCAGGCTTTGAGAATAACCGTAAAATTAAATCGGTTAAAATGATGACTGAGCAGCAAGCTAATAACTAAATCTGTTTTTATAATGGCCCATAAATTGTGATTTATGGGTTTTTTATTTTTGCTGTCAATAATTCTATACATTGATAAAGGGTTATCTGCCTTTATTTGTCCTAATTGTAGAGAAAATAGTTAACGATAAAATTAAGTATAATATTTTATTTAAATGTAAAAATTGGTCGTGTTTATTTTGTTTTTCCGCCATGGATTGTGTGAATTATTGAAATTTGATCCTTTTGCAATAGAATATAATTTAAAAGGCTAAAAAATAAACGAAAGTGAATCTGATTCTCAATTAAGTCTGTGTTGATATTTTACGCTACTGAATCGCCTCGGTAATAAAAGAATATTTATGTCTAAATGCTTTTCAGTGTAATAATTCACTGTCTAATAAGTTTATTGCCATTATTCCTGCCTGATTTAATCTTGTTCAGTTATCTATACATCTGTATTTTCAATGTTATGATGAATTTTGTTGCGAAATTGTATGTTTGCAGCGAAATGCTCTTTATATTGATGGTTTATCATTCATAAATAAGCTGTAAATTAGTAATTAACTAATATTAATGGCTTCTAATACTAAAAAAATAAACAAATAAAAAGATATACGCGGGGAAAAAGTTATGTCGCAGATGTTAGCTCTGTTTTTGATAGTCGGAATATTATATATCGGGGATGCGATAGCGGTACGCACCAAAGCCTGGATCCCTTCCGTTTTCGTGTGCGCAGTATTGTTTCTATTAGGGTATTGGACAATCTTCCCGAAAGATATCGTTAGTATTGCGGGTATTCCACAGGTTGTTGCTGTCTCCCTAATGTACTTATTAATTACCAATATGGGCACTTTATTGTCCCTGAAAGAATTATTACGCCAATGGAAAACCATTCTTATTTCATTGGCGGGTATTCTAGGCATTATTTTTCTCACCTTTATTATCGGTGTTGCCTTGTTTGATATGAATACGGTATTAGTTGCTGTTCCACCATTGGTAGGTGGTATTGTTTCTTCATTGATTATGTCAAAAGGTGCTGCGGAAGCAGGGCTAGTAGATCTCTCCGTTTTTGCAATATTAATCTATGTTATGCAAGGGTTTGCGGGTTATCCGCTGACGGCAGTGATGCTGAAAAAAGAAGGGCGTCGCGTACTGGAAAAATACCGTAGTGGGCAGTGGGAAGAAACACTTTCTGTAGAGGGTGCCAAAGAGGTCGAAGTGAAAACCGTGGTATCGGAAGACGAAATGCCGCGCATGTTTAAAAAAATCCCTAATCACTATAACACGAGTTATTTCAAATTCTTACGTTTGGCAGCGGTAGGGTATTTGGCCTACTTAGCATCATCTTATGCTGCACCTTACGTGAATATCAGCCCATTCGTGCTGTGCTTATTATTTGGAGTTATTGCATCTTCATTAGGTTTCTTAGAAAGGCAACCTCTGCAAAAAGCCAATGGGTTTGGTTTTGCTATCATGGCATTGATGTTATTTATCTTTGATACTTTAAACCATGCAACACCAGATATGTTATTGCGCCTTGTTTATCCAATGGTGGTGTTAATTAGTGCCGCCGTTATTGGAATGTACCTCGCGTCATGGATAGTTGGCAAAATGTTGGGTGTCACTAAAGAGATGGCTTTTGCGGTGGCATTAACTGCCCTGTATGGCTTTCCAGCGGATTACATCATTACTAACGAAGCGATTAACGCACTAACAAAAGACGAAAAAGAGCGTCAAATTCTCACTAGCCATATGTTAGGACCAATGTTAGTCGGTGGTTTCATTTCCGTCACCATGGTGTCTGTTGTCTTAGCGGGTATTATGGTCGCTTACATTGTTCCAGTTGCAGGGTAAATAATTATGGAAACAAGTACATCTCGAATTCAACGTCATTTAGAACAATTGGCAGAATACACCGCGACGCCAGGCCAAGGCACAACGCGTATGAGCTATAGTGAGCAAGATAAACAGGCCCGCCAATATTTAAAACAGCAAATGGTGGCGCTTGGTTTACAAGTTCGTGAAGATGCAATTGGCAACATTTATGGTCGTCTAGAAGGGCTGCAAGCGGATTTGCCTGCGGTGATTATTGGCTCACATTTTGACTCTGTTCCCCATGGTGGCGCGTTTGATGGCCCTGCGGGGATAGTGACTGGACTGGATGTGGTTGCGCGTATTCGGGAACAAAATTTAACGCCAAAATACCCACTCGAAGTGATCGCACTAGTGGAAGAAGAAGGCACCAGCTTCGGCCGTGGTTTGATGGCATCCAGTGTGATCACGGGTTTAATCGGTACTAAAGAGCTCTATCAACTTAAAGATAGGCAAGGCGTCAGCGCTGCAGAACGCATGGCTGCAGCGGGGTTTAATGCAGACAAAGCGGCGGATGCGGTATTAGACCCAAAAAATGTTAAAGCATTTCTTGAACTGCATATTGAACAAGGCCCTGTGCTTGAGCAGGCGGGTGAAGATGTGGGGATTGTAGAGACCATAGTGGGTATTAGCCAGTTAGAGATTAAGCTGACTGGCAAAGCTGGCCATGCAGGAACAACCCCAATGAATATGCGTGCGGATGCTTTAGTGTGCGCAAGTCAGATTATCAGCGAAATCCCAGCACTGGCAAAAGCCGCAGGGGACAATACGGTTGCGACAGTTGGCCGGCTCAATGTTCTCCCTAATGGCGCGAATGTTATCCCAAGTGAAGTGGTATTTAGCGTCGATATTCGTTCAAAAAATGATACTGCTTTGCGTAAAATCATTGAGAAAATCATTGAACTGACAGAAAAAACCAGTGAGTCAGCAGGCATTGATAGCGAGATTATTCAACCACTTTATGTACAACCAACTGAGTTAAATAATGAAATCATTGGCCTAATGCAGCAGCATGCAAGTGAACAAAATTTAAAATTTAGAACTATGGTCAGTGGTGCAGGGCATGACACGATGATTTTTGCAGGGATCACTCAAACAGGATTGATTTTTGTGCCTAGTCGTAATGGGTTAAGCCATCACCCTGATGAATGGACAGATTATGCGCAAATTGCACGTGGCGTTGACGTGATGTTTGCCACTGTGAAGTCACTTATTGAATGTTAATAATTAAGAAAAACACCAAAGTACAGTATTGAAAAGGGTAAAGGTAGAAAAATGATCAGTCCAATTATTACAGCTGCAATCAAAAAACACACATCAGAGATGATTGCTTTTCGTCGTGATCTACACGCTCACCCTGAATTGCCATTCGAAGAAGTGCGTACAACACAGCGAATTGCTGAAGAACTAGACAAAATCGGTATCGAATATCGTCTCACAGAGCCAACGGGTCTGATTGCTGAAATTAAAGGTGGAAAACCAGGTAAAACCGTCGCATTACGTGCGGATATAGATGCACTGCCAGTGTTGGAACTTAATGATTCTTTAGAATATAAGTCGACGATTGAAGGCAAAATGCATGCGTGCGGCCATGATGCCCACACGGCGATGTTATTAACTGCAGCGAAAGCATTGGTTGAGGTTAAAGACGAGCTTGCGGGTAATGTGCGTTTGATTTTTCAACCTGCGGAAGAGATTGCACAAGGTGCACTGGCGATGATCAAGCAAGGTGCTATTGAAAATGTCGATAACGTATTTGGGATGCACATCTGGACGACAACGCCATCAGGTAAGGTTTCTTGTAATGTAGGGGGGAGTTTTGCCTCCGCGGATCTATTAAAGGTCACGTTCAAAGGCCGTGGCGGTCATGGTTCTATGCCAGAAGCTACAATTGACGCGGCGGTTGTTGCATCGGCCTTTGTGATGAATTTGCAAGCTATTGTTTCCCGTGAAACATCTTCATTAGATTCTGCGGTTGTGACAATTGGCAAAATGGATGTCGGTACGCGTTTTAACGTGATTGCGGAAAATGCGGTACTGGATGGTACTGTTCGCTGTTTTGATATCGCGACACGCGATCGCATTGAAGCCGCTATTCGCCGTTATGCAGAACATACAGCCGCCATCTACGGAGCTACAGCTCAGGTTGATTATATCTATGGAACGTTGCCTGTGATCAATGAAGAACGTAGTGCGTTATTGGCACAATCTATTATTTCTGAAGCCTTTGGTGAGCAATCCTTAATCACGGAAAGACCAACGCCAGGTGGGGAAGATTTCAGTTTCTATATTGAAAATATTCCAGGTTGTTTCGCGTTGTTAGGCACAGGAAATGCGGAAAAAGACACGCAATGGGCACATCACCATGGTTGCTTTAATATTGATGAAGACACAATGGTCACTGGTGCTGAGTTGCACGCACAATATGCATGGGCGTACTTGCAACAAACGGCTTTTTAAAAATACGATAAGCTCGTAAATAGTGTTTTTTGCTATTAGCATGGCATCCTATACTGATTAGCCATTAAGTTTCAGTATAGGGTGAAATCCTTATACATCATGATGCACAAAAATAGCCTCTCTTAAGCGCTGTTGCTGCTCAAAGCGTTGCTCTTGGTTGAGTTCTGCATCATGGGAAAGCTGCATAAGCATTTCGTTCATATTGTGAACGGAATTTTCATCAAGCAGTAAATTCACTTTTTTAACAATTTCATCATAGTGGGACATAGTTACAACTCCAACGTATTTGTTTTGGTGTAATCATAATGCAAAACAGCATTGATGGTTATGCGATTAGTTTTGTTTATCGATGATCATAACTGCCATGGTATTAGGTTCTAATGCGCGCATAATGTGGGGGGCATCACCAGGGTAGTGAATATAATCCCCAACAGCTAACTCAATAGGGTTATCTAATGGGCCGACTAAGGCCCTACCAGCAGTGATAATAATGTGCTCACTAACACCTCGCATATGCGGTTCTGACACACGGTCACGTCCTGGTTGTGCAATCACAGTGTAAATATCGCGACGAGAGTTATCTGGGGCTGATGATAATAAAAAGGCTAAATAATTGGCGTGTTCTGCGCTGACAGGAATTGCTTCACCGTGGCGTATTACGGTTACAGTCTCTTGTTTTTCTTCAATTAAACGTGCAAAAGGGATATCTAACGCAACGCAAAGTGCCCACAATGTTTCAATACTTGGGTTTCCGCTGCCCGACTCCAGTTGTGACAGGGTGGACTTGGCAATGCCTGCCTTGCGTGACAGTTCAGAGAGCGACAACCCACTTTTTTGCCGTTCGCGAGCGAGGGCTTTTGCGATAAGGTCAATGGGTGGTGTGGGTAAATTCAATTTTCATATCCTATTTAGATTGCACTTCGCCGTGATGATCATCATAATGAACAAATGTATTTTATATCGAACGGATTGGAAATGCTAACTTCAACATTCAATTCCACACTGAATAATAGCACAGTGAAAAACATCGCTCTTGTGTGTTTTGCTGACTTAATTGTGGGAATTTCATACGGTGCATTGGCACATTCTCAAGGGTTTGACTTTTGGGTGCCTTTAACACTATCAATATTAGTGCTTGCGGGAGCATCTGAGTTTTTATTTATCGGGGTAATCTTTACGGGGGGAAGCCCTATTTCCGCTGCTTTAGCTGGTTTGCTGGTTAATTCACGTCATATTCCATTTAGTTTTGCAGTGGGTGATTTAACAGGGAAGGGAAAGAAGGCACTTTTGGGTTACCACATTATGAACGATGAAAGTGTGGTTTTTGGTCTTGCTCAAGAAACAGAAAAAGAGAAGCGTGCTGCTTTTTGGCTGTGTGGTATCGGTATTTTACTTTGTTGGCCACTTGGGGTAATTATCGGAGAGGTTTTAGGCAGTTTTATGGATGATACCCACGTATTCGGTATGGATGCTATGTTTCCTGCGATTATTTTAGCACTTTCATTACCCGCATTAAAAGATAAACGATTGAGGTTAACCGCCATTATTGGTGCGGTGATTGCTGTTGCAACCACTCCTTATTTACCTGCTGGTATCCCTGTTTTATTGGCGCTATTGAGCTTAGTTATTTATATAAGGAAATAATCATGATGGGTAATCCGTGGTTAATTTTTACAGGCATCATGATATTAGCTGTTGGCACATACCTTATGCGAGCCTCAGGGGCCTTACTTAAAGGGCGCGTGGTGTTATCAGAAAATAGTAAAGTGTTGTTTTCTGCTGCTGCGATTGTGATTTTATTTTCTGTTGCAGTGACCTCGACGTTATTCGCTGGGGATACATTTTCAGATTGGCCAAAGGTTTTGGGTGTTTTGGTGGCAGGGGTACTTACTTGGTATAAAAAGCCCTTTATTCTTATTGTATTGTCTGCTGCTGCTGTTACGGCATTATTACGCTTAATCTAATAAAAAATTGCCCCTATTGGTATATAGGGGCAAACGAATTATACGGTGAGGTCTTTAATGGTTTCAGAGGACCCATTTTTTTGCACGGAGGCGATGCCTTTTAGTGCAGATTGTTTAGAAGCATACATCTCACTGGTGGCAATAATTTCATGATTAGCCGCTTTTAATACAAAGTAATAAGGCTGAGCCACATCTTTCGTGGATTTTTTCAATTCATAATAGCCCATGATAAGCTCCTGCGTTTAAATGGAAAACTAAATATCTAAATAAGGAAATAAGCAGAAAAAACGTTCCACTTAAAATAAGATTAGCTGTTGTTAGGTATTATTACTAGTGAGGGGACAGTATTTAAGAGAAACTATAAAAAAAGCCCCTGATAAACAGAGGCAATCGTAGGATATATAGAACTCTTTATTGTCCTTTCAGCATATCGGTATCTTATTGATTATGCTATTTGGTTATGCTTATCAATAAAAAAGGTTTTACCGATACCATTAACAAGGTTAATCAATATTACCCTTTACTGCGCTGTGGGGGCGTTAGCAGGTTTTGGCACAGGTGTGTTATTCGTAGTAAATTCAGGGGCTTCCATTACAGTAACTTTTACAACATAGCGTTTGCCATCTTCAATTTTAGGCGCATTATTCGCCAATTTTTTCACTGTTTCATTTGGCGTCGTGGTTTGTTCAGCTACGCTGTACACCATATTATGATGATTACCCATATGTGGGCGTTGCATGTTGTTATTCCCACCATTGCCCATATTCGCTGCGGTTGCTGCAAAACCCACTGACATTAACGCTAAAGCGAATAAACCTGCATTTAATTTTTTCATTTCAATTTCCTCATCTGGTTGATGAAACCATCATTCACGAAAATTTTTCGTAGCTCAATCGCTTTTACCTCCCTTGACTGAAGCTTCATAATTACTGCACTTTTTATGCATGCTTAATTCATAATTTAGTAAAAACAGTGGGTTAGTAGACTAAAGTTTACATTTTTATTCCAGTTGTGCTAATGAGGATTTCTATTGTGGAGGCTAAGGACGCAATAGACTAGGATGGTAAGTTAGGTTCAATATCACCATAATCCTAACAAAGTGAGCGTATATGTCAGATAAAAAAATTCCTCTTTCTTTGCTCGATCTTGCTCCAATAACTGAAGGATCAACGGCAAAAGAGGCTTTTTCCCATTCTCTTGACCTTGCTAAATTAGCAGAAAAACTGGGGTATCATCGTTATTGGCTTGCTGAGCACCATAATATGACTGGGATTGCCAGTGCAGCGACATCGGTACTCATTGGCTATTTAGCTGCGAATACGCAATTGTTACGGTTAGGTTCGGGAGGAATCATGCTACCGAATCATTCAC
This sequence comes from Providencia sp. PROV197, assembly GCF_028479625.1. Taxonomy (NCBI): domain Bacteria; kingdom Pseudomonadati; phylum Pseudomonadota; class Gammaproteobacteria; order Enterobacterales; family Morganellaceae; genus Providencia; species Providencia sp. PROV197. Next base: position 122,662 of record NZ_JAMPNZ010000004.1, on the reverse strand, counting down.
CTTTAGTGATTGCCGAGCAGTTTGGTACGCTTAATACACTCTACCCAGAACGTATTGATTTAGGGATAGGGCGTGCACCAGGGAGTAACCAGCAAACGATGCAGGCTCTGCGCCGCCATATGAGCACGGATCTTGACAGTTTCCCACAAGATATTGCCCAGATAGTCAATTGGTTTGATGCGACTAATCCTGACCCAGGAGTTCGCCCTGTTCCTGGTTTTGGTGAAAAAATCCCTGTTTGGTTATTAGGATCAAGCCTTTATAGCGCGACACTTGCTGCAAAATTAGGCTTACCTTTTGCATTTGCCTCCCATTTTGCCCCTGATTTGCTATTGCAAGCATTAGAGGTTTACCGCACTAATTTCCAGCCATCGGCAAGGCTAGCAAAACCTTATGCGATGGTGTGTATTAATATCATTGCGGCAGATACACAGCGTGAGGCCGAATTCTTATTTACCTCGATGCAGCAAGCTTTTGTTATGCTGCGTCGTGGGCAGACCTCCCAATTACCACCACCCGTTGAAAACATGGCTAATATTTGGTCTCCAGCTGAAGAATATGGTGTTCAGCAAGCACTTGGGATGTCATTGGTTGGGGATAAATCCAAAGTTCGACATGGCTTAGAAACAATTTTACGGCAAACACAAGCGGATGAAATCATGGTGAATGGGCAAATTTTTGATCATCAATCGCGCCTATATTCGTTTGAACTGGCGATGCAAGTTATGAATGAATTGATCTAATTTATTTGAAAGGACGATATTTGCAGGGAAGCAATTGTTTGATTTAAAAATGAATCAAGAGATAACCCAGAAAAACTCTGGGTCATTGACGGGTTAGCAAGCGATTTGTGGATGATGTGGTTCAAGGGGAGGTAGCCCATGAGCTGCACGTGCACGGTCGCATGCCTCATTATAGATACCATCTTGCCAAGATTGCTCAAATTCACGACAAGGCGTAGGCCGTTGTGCATAAATGGAGCAAGACACACATTCCCCTACCGTGCCTTGTAGCGCGCTACAGCGTGTATTTTGCTTTTGATTGGTGCCATGCATGCAGCTCATGAAAGGGGTGATTTGCTCGGTTAAATGTTGTGGAACAACGCCACCGCCACTTTCTGCCTCAGCCCAATAAAAAGAGACACGAAAATAGGCACAACAAGCACCGCAGCTTATACAAGGGTTCTCTGAAGGGTCGGTTTTTAGAATATGAATATTTGACATAACAAAACCAGATATTGATGTTGATAATATCCCCGTAGAATACGGGTTGACGCAACACAAGCAGGAAGCTCAAGAAAACGTTGCTCGAATTTTATTATCTTATGTAAATCCAGTGAATTGCAATGGTTTTTAGTGGAAAAGACTAGGTTAGATAGTTATTTTTGATTTAAATAAAATTAAACGGCAATTTACAGTCATAAAAAAACCTGCCGTGTCGGCAGGTTTCAGACTGCAGACAAACCGATTAGGTTTGACTGCAGGTTGGATAGGTTTTGAAAATAAATTAGGAAAATCAATTTATTGGTTTTCGACTGATAACACAAAGCAGGAAAAACGACGCTTTTATCCTGCTTTGTCAACAACCTCAAACCTGCCGTGTCGGCAGGTTTTTCCAGTAAAAATAAGCTAAGAGACTAAACGTGTTTTAGTTCAGCATCATCATCTTGATTAAACACCGCTTTATCTGTTTCACCCATTAATTGACTAGTCACTGTTCCTGCTGTCATTGAGCCGCTGACGTTAAGGGCTGTACGGCCCATATCAATTAATGGTTCAACGGAAATCAACAGCGCAACTAAGGTTACTGGTAGGCCCATAGCAGGCAGGACGATTAATGCAGCAAACGTCGCACCACCACCCACACCAGCAACACCTGCTGAGCTCACAGTGACAATACCGACTAACGTTGCGATCCAAAGTGGGTCAAACGGGTTAATTCCCATGGTTGGAGCGACCATGACCGCTAACATTGCAGGGTAAATACCTGCACAACCGTTTTGGCCAATTGTTGCACCAAAAGATGCCGAGAAGCTTGCAATAGACTCAGGGATACCGAAACGGCGTGTTTGCGTTTCAATATTCAAAGGGATACTTGCAGCACTTGAACGGCTGGTAAAGGCGAATGTCAGAACAGGGCCAGCTTTCTTAAAGAATTTAATTGGATTTAAGCCAGTTGTTGCGACAAAAATACCGTGGACAACAAACATAATGCCGAGAGCGACGTAAGACGCAATAACAAAGGTGCCTAAGTTAATGATATCGTGAAGATTCGAGCTTGCGACTACTTTGATCATCAGGGCCATGACACCGTAAGGTGTTAAACGCATGACCAAACGAACTAATTTCATTGCCCAAGCTTGCATAACATCAATTGCCGCTAACGCTTTTTCACCGCGCTCTTTATCGTCTTTAAACAGTTGTAATGCAGCTACCCCTAAGAAGGCTGCAAAAATAACCACACTAATAATTGATGTCGGGTTTGCTCCAGTTAAATCCGCAAATGGATTTTTTGGAATAAACGATAAAATCAGTTGCGGTACGGTTAAATCAGAAACTTTACCAATATAGTTAGTTTCAATGGCGCTTAAACGTGCAGTTTCTGACTGACCTTGTACTAAGCCTTCTGCAGTCAGGCCAAACAGGTTGGCAATCAAAATACCGACTAGGGCTGCGATTGCGGTCGTTAACAGTAATGTTCCAATCGTTAAGAAACTAATTTTGCCCAAGGAAGACGCTTTGTGCAGTCTTGCAACAGCACTTAAGATAGATGCGAATACCAATGGCATAATCACCATTTGTAATAGCTGCACATAACCATTACCAACAATATTAAACCAAAGAATGGAGTCTTTTACTGTCTGGTGGCCGCTTCCGTAAACGAGATGCAGCACGACACCATAAGCGACACCAAAGACCAGACCGACTAACACTTTTTTAGACAGACTCCAGCCTTTTGCTCCCAGTTTTGCCAACAGTATCAGCAGTGCTACAAAGCCGAGCACATTAATAATTAGAGGAATATTCATTCCGAACTCCAAATCGTTTTTTATAAGGTATGTGACTAGCCCTTTAATCCTTATTAGTTATAAGGATTTAGTTGCTTCTAACAACTGGTTATATGATATCAACAGAGAAAACACATTTCTTATACTAAATAGTAATAAGATAGTATTATTCATGCTTACATTATATTACAAAACTGAAAATTATGTAGGGAAGCGTATATCTAGCTGATTTTGTATATATTTTATTACACTTTCTACCTGAGAATAAAAATCAAAGTGATACCCTGTAGGCAATAAGCAGGCACAAACCGTCAAAACGATTGCAATAAAACGTTCACTACGTTTGCTATTTTTGCCACGGATAATGGGAAAACAGAAACGTTGAGGTAATGGCCATAAAAATGGCACCCCTGACGGTGTTAGCATATCAGCAACTAAATGGCTCAAATAGCCTAATAAAAAAGCGTGAATGAGGTCATTAGGAATAGGCCATTGCAGGGGGATCCACTGATAACATGAAAGCATTAATAACAACCATGCAAGTAAGCTATGAGTGAAACCGCGGTGACCACATAGCTTAGAAATGGGAAGTGAAAAAATACGTAGTAGCCGTCCAGGTAGAGAAGATGGATGATCAATATCGGGTAATAATGCACCTAATAACGCGCCTGGAACCAAGTGCAGCCAATCACCTTGAGCAAGCTCAGGGGTGACTTGGAGTTTATGGGCCATTATCAAAGAGGCGACGGAAAAAAGCAGATGCCCTTCAGCGGTCATGGTGGATAAAATACCATCTGTTTATCTATACAGTTAATTGGCAGTATAAAGTGTTTGAAAAGAATAAGATAGAGGAGACAAGGTAAAAAAACTCTTATTTATTAGCAAATAAGGAAAGGATTTAATATTTTTTGGTTATTCCCCTACCTAAGTCAGATAGGGGTGAACATAAATTACACACATGGCTATAACTAGCGTAAATGTTTTGATTCTAATTCATTTAGAGAGCTTAATTTAATATCCGCTAAACCAAAACGTGGATCATTAAAGTGTTTGCTATCTGGCACGACAATAGAGCGCATTCTCGCGGCTTTGGCTGAAATCATACCATTAAATGAATCTTCTAAAGATGCACAATGAATTGGTTTGGTTGATAGTGCAGAAGCAGCTTTCAGATAAACTTCAGGGTGTGGTTTACTCAATGGTAAGTCAGCCGCTGAAATGACAGCAGAAAAATAGTCGCGAATATCCAGCAGATTTAACACTTTTTCAAGCATATACAATGGTGATGCAGATGCCAGTGCAATTTTTAAATCCATTGAACGACACAGTTCCATAGCATGTTGCACACCAGGTAAAATAGGGCGGGTTTCTTCAACTAAGCCCACAACGCGGTCGATAATCCGTTGTTTGGCTTCTTGTTGGCTGCATCCATGCCAAGGTGAGGCTTGGTACCAAAGCTCAACAACATGGTCAATACGTAAACCCAAAGTATCAGGCAGAGTGTTGGCAATCGCAAGGTCAACGCCTAACTGTGAAAAGACCTCAAGTTCAGCTTGCTCCCAAAAAGGTTCCGAATCGATCAATAAACCATCCATATCAAAAATAACGGATTGGATGGGAAGGTTATGGTACATGTTAAAACTCCATTCATGTAAACCCTATTGCCAATAAGCTTTACCCTTGTGGCAGTAGGAATTAAGGGAACTTACCCAGCGATAATAGTATTTATTTACTAACTGACTATGATATCAGCAAACGAACAAATATTCGTATTAATTGAATGGGTGATTGTAACAACTCAACACTAAAGCGAATAGGCACAGATGGTGAAAGTTGTTTATCTAATGTGTTTTTAAAAATGTTTAAAGTTCTGAAAGTTATTACACAATCATCATTTTACAAGGTAAATTTGGAGGCATTTAATAATTTCGGCTATTATTATCCCTGAAAAGTCACCATGAAAATTTATCGAGAATAATAACTCTGAGGAAGAGCAGTAATGAATTACCACAATGCTAATTATGTCGCAATCGGCAAACGTATTCTGGGTTGGGTTGTTTTTCTGGTAGCTTTAATTTCGACGTTGGCGTCTTTAGTTAAACTCGCGGGGATGAAAGGGCTGACAGGTGAGGGGATCAACGCTGTTGCCAATGATTTTATTAAACTAATGGCGGAAATGACACGGCAAACCACACCATTTTTAAATTTTTTCTGGAATAATTCGCCTGTACCACAAGTTGCCAATGGTTTTTCAGGTAGCAACCTTGGCTTTATTCTTATCTTTATCTTTATTTTTGTTGGTTTGGCTCTCAGTGCATCAGGGCTAAGAATGTACCGACAAATTAAATTTATTCGCGAAAGCCTTGAAGATCATGTGATTTTGGAAAAAGCCAAAGGTATCGAGCTGTCCAAAGCAGAGCTGGAAGCAAACGTCACCATTCCAAGGCACACCATTTTTACCCAATTTTTTATTCTTTATTTCTGGCCAGTTGTACTTTTAATAGGGCTGTATTTTATCCTTAAATTACTTAACTGGTAATTTTCGTCATACTTCGAACTGTAGCGGTGTTGGCCTCACTCAGCTACTTGGGTCACATACTTGTGTATGCTCCCCAAGCTATCTTCGTTTGCCGCCTAGCTACAGTCCGAATTATTTAGAAAATACGTTTTTGTCATACTTTGACCTGTAGCGGTGTTGGCCTCACTCAGTATCTTAAGTCACATACTTGTGTATGCTCCTCATCCCCGTCATATTTCAAACCGCAGCGTTGTTGACTACGCTCATTCGCGCTAGTCACATACTTGTGTATGCTCCTAACGACTCATTCACTTGTCGCCTAGCTGCAGCTTGAACTATTTAGGGGATGGATCCCGCGTGTTATTCAAACCGCAGCGTTGTTGTCTGCACTCAGTTACCTTAGTCACATACTTATGTATGTGATTAAGGGTGCCTTCGTTTGACGCCTAGCTGCAGTCCGAATTATTTAGAAAATACATTTTGGTCATACTTTGACCTGTAGCGATGTTGGCTTCACTTGCCTATTGTTCCTTTTTATTCCTTTAATAACAAATCAACTATCTTTTGGGCGTGCAGGTAGCTTTGCTCATTACCGAAAATATGGGCTTGATTAAGTAAATAATATAATTGGTAAATAGGTTGCCTATCTAAAAAGCCATTTGGCAGCGGCCAAACACTTTGGTAACCATCAATAATTTGAATGGGAATATTTTTATACAATGGCAACATCGCAATGTCGCATTCTCTATCACCCCAATAACACGCAGGATCATAAAGAACTCCATCGATTTGATGGGTAATGGCACAGTTAGCTGGCCATAAATCACCATGTAATAAAGAGGGTTGTGGTTGGTGACCTGTTAATTTATTTTTAACAATATCGACAATTCGCTGAATATCACCAAATACCATGCCTTTTTCAGAGGCTAATTGTAATTGTAAGCCAATGCGTTTTTCTGCAAAGAACGAATTCCAGCGTTTTTCCCAGCCATTTGGTTGAATAATAGTACTTAACATGGTGTCAAAATCAAAACCATAACTAGGCTGTTCTTCCCATTGGTGTAAACGGGCAAGCTGTTGACCAAAATGCCAAGCGTTGGTGGTATCAAACGGTTTTAAAGGGAAGTATTCAAGAAGAAGAAAACTATGGTGCTTATTACTCCCCACGCCATATACCTTGGGAACGGTGATTGTTTGGCTTTTGGCGAGCATTTCAAGCTGTTCAGCTTCTTGCTTAAACAAAGGTAGAAACTCACGTCGATTTTGTTTAACGAATACTGTGTGTTCGCCATAGTCGATTCTTAGCGTATGGTGAATATCACCACCAGAGAGAATGACTTTGTTACGCAGCTCCGCTTCACCTAAGTGTTCACTTAATAAACGACACATTGCTTGCCACATGACTCACCTCGCTCTGCTTTGGTCTTCATTAACACAATACTATAGCGGCAGTTTGGGAATTAACAGTGATAATTATTTAAAAAGAAGCACCTATCACGAAATAACCGTTTAAGAATTTTATTCATTAAAATAAATTATCACAAATTTAAAGATAGCTGTTTTTGAACAGATTGAGAATGTTCAGATATTTGTCTATTAAAGCGATATGCCAGCGCGTTCCTTGTTTTATTCAGGTAAACTGCAAAAAATGAAATAATGAGGGGAAGCCATGCATACTGATTTTCAAAATCCACGTTGGTTAAGGGACTTACTGCGATTTATCCCGCTGAAAAGTCAGTTTGTGTTATTTGGTAATGTTCGCGATTTACAAGCCAGTGAAATTGCGCCTTCAGTTGTCACGCCTTTACCATTTAACCAGTCTTTATTTAATAGCTTATTTAAAGCAGGTTATGCATATGCGCTGACTTACACGCCATTAGTGGGCTTTCAATGCTTAGCAAACCCCGCGCAAGATGCCCAAGAAACTGAGGCCGTTATGCAACGGCTTGGGTTAAATATTACTGAGGGTAAAGCAGCTGGTGGCATTGATATGTTGAATCATCTGCTTGAACGGCTTATTCAAGATAAACAAGAGCCTATTGCCTTATGTATCGACTTCGCTTCTTGTTTAATTTCCCATCATGATAACCTCACCCCTGCAGAACACAGTTTATTTACTCGTGCATTAGTTGCATCACATCAAAGCAAGGCAAGGCCAGCAGGGGAGCATCATCAGCCGTTCTATAATACGGTGTTTTGGATAGTCGAAAAAGAAACAGATTTACCCGATTGGTTTGTCATTAATAACCCACGTATTCGAGCTATTCCTGTTGCCAAACCTGATGGTCAAGTGCGCCGTTTATTAGCCCAAAGTTTATTAGGCTCGCTGGTGGATTTTAATGGTATTGAAGAAGCTGATAAGCCACAGATAATTAATGACTTTGTTGATGAAACCGAAGGGTTGCTTTTATTGGATTTAACGGCAATTGTGCAGTTGGCGCGTATTGAGCAGGTGCCTGCAGCCAGTATTCGCGATGCCGTTCGCCGATATAAAGTGGGGATCACCGAAGATCCGTGGAAAAAAATTGATAAGCAAAAAATTCATCATGCTCCAGCTGTGATTTCACGTAGAGTAAAAGGCCAACAACATGCTGTTACGCATTTATTAGATATTATCAAACGTGCAATGACAGGGGTTGGTAGCCATAAAGGTGGGCGTCCTCGCGGTGTATTGTTTTTAGCAGGGCCTACAGGTGTTGGTAAAACGGAACTTGCCAAAACGGTGACGCAATTACTGTTTGGTGACGAAAGTGCTTATATTCGCTTTGATATGTCTGAATTTAGTGCCGAACATGCAGACCAGAGACTGATTGGAGCCCCCCCAGGTTATGTGGGGTATGATTCTGGTGGTGAATTAACCAATGCTATCCGTGAAAAGCCATTTAGCGTGGTTTTGTTTGATGAGATTGAAAAAGCCCACCCTCATTTAATGGATAAATTCTTACAGATTATTGATGATGGAGTTTTAACATCTGGGCGTGGTGATCGCGTATATTTTTCGGAATCGTTGATTATTTTTACGTCAAACCTCGGTATCTACCGTTTAGATACTAATGGGGAGCGGGTGGCCAACGTCCAGCCACATGAACCGTTTGAAACGGTTACGCGTAATGTAAAAAATGAAATAGAACGCCATTTTAAATTGGTACTTAATCGCCCTGAGCTACTTAACCGTATTGGTGAAAACATTATTGTTTTTGACTTTATTCGTCCAGACGTTGCTGAGCAGATTTTTGAGCAAATGGTGGATAACATTTTGTTAGGCTTAGAAAAGCAGCTTTTAACTATTTCAATATCCGCTGAAGCCAAAGAGGCGTTAAAAGTGAGTTGCTTGGCGGATCTTTCTAATGGTGGACGTGGGATCCGTAATCAATTGGAAATGCATTTGATTAATCCATTATCGAGAGCAATTTTTGATCAAGACATACAAACCAATAGCGCTTATCAAATTACGTCCATTCAAATGGGGGAAAATACGCAAATCATGTTAACCGCGGTTGGTAATTAACTTAATGAATATTAGCGTCTCACGTATTCATTTTCCTGTGACAACCTTAGGACCAGGGAAGCGTATTGGTATCTGGTTTCAAGGTTGTTCATTGCGCTGTAAAGGGTGTTTATCTCCCGATACTTGGCATGTGAAAGAAAGTTATCTTACGGTGGCAAAGCTGATTAACCAAATTGTAGAATGGTATCCTGTTGCGGATGGTATCACCATTTCAGGGGGCGAGCCATTCGAGCAGCCAGATGCCTTATTTGAACTTATACGTGAAATAAAACAGCGATTTCAAGGGGATATCTTAGTATATAGCGGTTATGAATGGGATGTGATTGAAGATAGAGTTAAGCGAATGAATCCCTACATTGATGCGTTGATCAGCGAACCCTTTAAAGTCGAAATACCGCAAACATTGATGTTAAGAGGCAGTGATAACCAACAGCTTCACCTTCTAACACCGCTCGGAAAGACATTATTTAAGCAATACCAACGCGTTATAACACCAGAAGATAAGAAATTGGATTTAGCCTTCGATGAACAAGGGAGACTGTTTCTGGCGGGGATCCCTGAACGTGATGATATGTCGCGGTTGAGTCAACTCCTTGCTCTGCAAGATAACACTTTAAAACAACTCAAAAAATAGCAACGAGAGAGAAGGATGACGATGATACGCTTTTGCCCGCATTGTTTAACAGAACGGCCGCTGACGGAAATATTTTGTGCGGGGCAAATCCAAACAGAGCAAGGAAGTTTCCAACGCTGTAGTTGGGACCTAACATTAGAGCCTATTCATCCAAAAGGATGGCGACCAGAAAAAGAGCAAGTGACTCCGCTCGAAACTTCAGCTTCAAACAGTCATCAAAGAGAAACAGATAACCGTCAAGTACGCTACTGTGAAAATGGACACCCAATAGCTGCAGATGACTTTATTTGCCTCGAGTGTGGGGCTGATGTCGCAGTAGAACCCGTCATTGAAGCTGTATCGTCATCCTATCCTCAAATAGGCTCTTGGCGTATAGAAAGACGGATTAATGGTAGTGATAGCCCCCGAGAACGCTACTTTGTCACGCATTGTACTGAAGAAAAACGTGGTGTACTGACCCTGTATCAAAAAGGGGAGGAGCCAGATCCCAATATTTATCAAGTCATTAAGCGTACCCCAACTGAGCATGTTCCCGAGTTTTATGAAATAGGCCGCTATGAAAACCGTGCATGGCATGTGACTGAAATGCTTGAGGGGGGATCATTAAGCCAATTTATACAACAAGGTGAATTTTGGCAACCTCATGAAATTCCTAGATTAGTGGAAGAAATGGGGCAGGCTCTTGCGGCGTTTGCAGAACATGGGCTGCGTCATCGTAATTTGTGTCCCGCTAATTTACTTATTCGTCGTCGTCATCCCTTAGATATCGTTGTGATTGAATATGGTTCCGCCTGCTTATCTGAGTTTGACCTTGATATTGTTACACCGCTGGATATTTCTCGTTATTCAGCACCTGAAACGCTAGCGGGTGGTGTCAGTGCAGCATCTGATTGGTGGAGCCTAGGAATTATTCTCTTGGAACAACTCACCCAAGGGCAGTGCTTTACCCAGGTTCAAGATAATGCCTTTCTTATCCAGGTTATGACGAATGGCGTTGATTTACCTGATGATTTACATCCGAATATTCAGTTGTTATTACGCGGGTTGTTGTGTCGTGATCGTTTTTTACGTTGGCAATGGCCACAAGTATCAGCTTGGCTACAAGGGAAGCCTCAACAAGCTCCTCAAATTCAAGAAACCAATAGACAAAGCCATTTCCATACGCTGACGTTTGCAGGGCGGCAATTCCAGCAACCTGATGTATTTGCATTGATGGCCGCGGAAGCTAGCCATTGGGATGATGCGTTGCCACTTTTATTTCGGGGGGATATAAGCTCTTGGCTCGCACAATTTGAAAATAGCCAAGCGCAATTAGTAAAATTGCAGGCATTGCTGGATAGTGATTTTCATCAAGAAAATCTCGATGACATTAAGCTGACCTTCGCTTTAAAAATCTTGAATGAAAACATTCCGTTGATTTACCGCGGTGAGATAATTACCCCTGCATGGTTGTTAGAAAACCCAAATTTAGCTTTTGCATTGATTAGCGAACCTCTTAACCAATACGTTCAAGATATTGACCCACAGCATTGGCTAGTACAGCTTTATCATCGCCAATACTTGGTGCGTGAACGTGCAAATCAGTTAAACATCATTTTGAATGAAGAAAGCCTCAGATTGTATTTATTGATTACGTCAATCAATCAATTATCGGCAAGATGGGCGCTCTTTCATGCCCAATTCCCTGATTCACATAATGAAAGTTTACAAGGGCTATTTGACAGGCAAAGTCCACAAGAAATTGATTACATTCTATTATTGAGTGCGGATATTGGCCAATTTATTTCAGTGTCAGCATTAGTTGAACAGGCATTTGAACTCGCTAAACAAAACGATATTCATAATTTTGATCATGAAATCGCCAAAAAGCAGCTTTCACTAACGCGTAAGGAATTGTATTTACTGCTTAGTGAACGAGTAAGTGACTTCAAGCGAATTGGGTTGGCCGTTTTAGACAGTTGGGTTGACCAGTTTTTATTGATGCGTAGGCTTTCACTTAAGAAAATATTGGTATTACTGGCAGTACCCGTAGAACACTGGCAAGTTCCTGAATCACAAAAATATGTACTAGAAGTGTTGCGCTTTTTTAACCAAAAACTAACGGCGGTGACACAGCGGGGTAATTTAGTTCGCATGCGTTTAACGCCAAATACAGGGCGTATTGATTTAACTGAGTGTGATAGCGCAGTTCGCCGTGCAAGCACATTATTGGAACATCTACTTAATCGTAAAAAAGGGTTGATAACGATTGATAGCGATATGTTGCTACAGCGAAAAGGTGTGAATAGCCGCTTAAGAATGTTGCAAGCAGATACGCAATTATATCAAAGGGATACAGGTATAAATGGAATGTATCTGGGATTTCCTTTTTTAGTACTGAATACCCAGCCAAACCAAATTAAACCCCGAATTGCCCCATTATTTTTATGGCCAATTTCAATGCAATCGGCTATTGCACAACAAAGTCCCATCCAATTGAATTTTGACCACGAACGAGGAGCCGTCCGTCTTAACCCTGCATTAGCGAGTTTTGTCGGTATTCCTGCAATGAGTCAATGGCAGGGAGCGTTAGACACGTTATTGTCTAAAGCAGGCTTGACCATTGGTGAAGTCATGGAAAGTTTGTCAGCATTGCTGCCAGTACAAGACCTTGATTTAGCTCCATTACCTGCATTAACCGACCCAGTTGCTGAAAACTGTGCGCAAATTGCCTGTTCCGCGGTGCTATTTCATACCTCATTTATTGGGCAGGCGATGAGTAGCGATCTACAGCAAATCGCGAATACCTCTATTGCTCAAACGGCGTTGTCGACCTTACTGAAAGTGAATTCAGTTAATATTCAAGAACCTGTTATGGACTCCGAAAATATCCTGAGCCCATTTGCGTTGTCCCTTGCTGACCCCTCTCAAGAACGTGTCGTTCAAGCGGCACAGCAACAAACTGGACTATTGATTGAAGGGCCACCAGGAACAGGGAAAAGCCAAACCATCGTTAGTTTAATTGCAGATGCATTAGGCCATCAACAGACAGTATTAGTGGTATGCCAAAAGCCTGCGGCGCTTGAGGTGGTATATAAGCGATTGGTTGCCAATGGTTTAGGCGACAGAGCGTTGCTCATCAACCAGAACCAAAAGGGCCGTGATATTATTTTGGCGGTACGTGAACAAATCGAGCAACTGTGGAACAAAGAAAACAGCGTATTATTTGAACAAGATTGGCAGGAAGAACGCGCTAATTTACTCTACCGAGTACAATTTTTTGAGCAAAAACTCGATGGTTATTACCATGCACTCAACCATGTTGATGAGTATTGGCAGCTGTCTTATAAGCAAATTTTAAGTCAATTAATTGAGGTTGAAGATTCAGAGCGCTTAAACATCCAGAATGATGCGTTAGCCCCAGTATTTAATGAGTTTAATCAAACCAAATTTGCCCAACTTTTTGATGATGTAAACCAGCATGCTCAGGCCTGGTGGCAACTCGATTATGAAAATAGTGCACTAAAAGCATTGGCCCTGTTTTCTGTGAACGACCATCAATATACGCTGTTTAATCAATATATTGCATTATTTATAGAGGCTGAAAAGCAGCGTGATCAGGTGTACCAATCGGATTATCACCGTATTCAACTCACTGAACTGACAAGCCATGAATTAATTCTGGAACAACTAAAACGGCATTTGGGCCTGCAAACGCAGGCGCAGTGGCAAAGCTTATCCCAGTGGCTAGCTTTGTTTATCAATTTACAGGGTTCAGTCACCACAGGTAAAACAGTTATTGAACAATTAGAACAATACTATCAACGCTTATTATTGATTGACGTGGTGAATACAGATTCACTGTTGTTCCCACTGTTTAAGGGGATTGAGTCGAAAAAACTGGCTCAGCTATCTCGCGCAGCAATTGAGTCAATGCAAGGTTCATGGTTACGCTTCCTCAACCCATTTTATTACGGGCGCCATAACCTGTTACAGCAATTTATAGCGCAAAGTGGGGTAAATCAGACGAGTTTGCCTGTGTTGCAAGCAACGATTGAGGTAGAGCAACAATGGCGTTTGATTGCACAAGAAATTATGCCTATTTATCAAAAAATGGGTGTTAATTTTGAACAGGATTGGCGAGCTCACTTACCGCAATTAATTGAGCAATTAAAATGGGTGGATAATACGAGCCAATTATTACTTCAATACCCTGAAATTTCACATTTTTTATTCGCTATTATTGATGAACAACAAATCGGGTTTGAACGCCAGTGCCTTGAGGTGCAGTCTGCGATTGCAAGAGTTAAAGCACAACGTGAAAGCACGAGCCAATTAAAACGTATGGCGTCTGTTTTTTCACCTCAGACGGTTGAACGTTTCCAATGTGCCATTAATAAAGGAGAATCATTTACGGACGAATTAGCCCAAATATTCCAAGAAAAAAATAACTTATTAAAATATCAATTATTTAGAATGGAAACGGCTAATTTTACTCAACAACATTGGCAAGTTTTATCAATATTATACCCTGTCGCTGCGCAATATATTCATGAGAATAGCCACCAAAAAGATTGGGTTGCGGTACTGAGCCAAACCATTAGCTACGGTTTCTATCACTTTGTCAAAGCGCAATTTGATGCCAAATTACCTGCACTTTCAACTAATAATATACAATTTATGGCGGATTTAGCGGAACTTGAAAGCGCACAGAAACAACTGCAATCGTTTAATCGTACAGCGCTGACACGCAATTATGACTTAGCTAAAATGGGGGGGCGCCGTGAATGGGAAGAAATTACACGCCTTGCAGGGCCAAGGGCGCGCCGTTTAAGGGAGTTTATTAATGAAGGACGCGAAATTGGCTTGATGCAATTACGCCCAATTTGGCTGATGACACCTGATGTGGCAAGCCAAGTATTGCCATTGCAAGCGGCAATGTTTGATAGTGTAATTTATGATGAAGCGTCTCAAATGCCGATTGAATTTGCATTATCTACCTTGTTTAGAGCGAAACAAGCCATTGTCAGTGGTGATGAGAAGCAAATGCCACCATCGAAATTCTTCACAGGGAAGCTGGTTGAAGAAGACAATCATGATGATGAAGATGAACAGCAGGAAGAGGCCGATGAGGAATGGGATTATCGGCAAATTAGTGATTGCCCTGACTTGCTGCATTTAGCGCGTACCGTATTGCCTGTGCATACTCTAGATATCCACTACCGTTCGGCATATCGGGAACTGATCAACTTTTCAAACTTTGCTTTCTATGAAAACCGGTTAAATATCCCAGCACAATTTTCAGCAAAATTAGTTAATAAAATTAAGCCGCTACAACTTGTGGCGGTTAATGGTGTGTATACAAATCAAACAAATGAGGCAGAAGCAGCAGCGATTGTCGACCATCTTGCAACATTATGGCAATTACCTTTTGCACAACGCCCGTCAGTAGGCGTGGTCACCTTTAACCAAAAGCAAACAACATTGATTAATCAACATATTCGTTTGCGTGCGGAGCAGGACGACGAATTCTTGGCTGCCTATACTCAAGAAAATCAACGTTTTTTAGATGAAGAAGATATGTCCTTTTTTGTCAAAAATGTGGAAAACGTGCAAGGAGACGAGCGTGATGTGATTTTATTTTCCACTACATTTGGCCGTAATACACAAGGGACATTTAGGCGTAATTTTGGCGTATTAGGGCAATCAGGGGGAGAACGTCGTTTAAATGTTGCGATCACACGGGCACGACAACGTGTGGTCATTATGTCTTCGATGCCTATTGAAGAAATATCGGATTTATTGACAACCTATCGTAAGCCTGAAAGCCCGCGAGATTACTTACAAGGTTATTTAGCTTATGCAAAAGACGCATGTGATCCGACAAAACAGAAAGAAAACCAAAAATTGCTTAACCGAATGTGCCAAACTCAGTTTGCCGTGCAGGATACACTTGAGGAACCAAGTGCGTTTGTCGCTTCAGTCGTTGAATTTATTCAGGAAAATGGTTGGCAGGTAACGGTATCTACAAAAAAAGAAGTGTTTCATTTTGATTGCCTGATTGAAGATAAAATAACTGGGCAATTACTCATTGGTATTGAATGTGACATGCCCTCACACCCACTTTTGCATACGGCTAGAGCGCGAGAGTTATGGCGCAGCAATATTTTAAGTCGCGTGATCCCCCAACGTCACCGCATTTCGATTATTGACTGGTATAACAATAGAGCATTAGCGCAGCAACAGTTACAGGACGCGATTGTCCACGCATCATTAAATTTAAATGGCTCTAAGAGCATGGCGACTAATCAAGAGGGCGAGTTATGAGTTCATCTGTGCATCGTATCAGCGTTAGGGAAATGAATGAAATCCAGTGTCGTCGGCAATTGGCTGTGACAAGTAAAATGTTTCAACAATGGCAAAAAATGGCCAATACAACCCAGTATCATCAGTCACGTATTGAGCAATTAGCCACATTATTTCAGCAGCTTTCAACGAGTGACACTGCCACATTGCCTGCACGCCAGTTAACGGTGTTGAAAAATCAATTAAGTGAGTTGAATGGCACATTGAAACACGAGATTCAAACCGTTCGCGAACAACAACTTGAACAACAGGCATTAGTGGCAAGAACAAACGCGCACCGACAGCACAACCTAGAATCTTTATCCGCGTTAGTTCGTGAAAAACTTCCCCATGAAAAACAGCTAATTGCGGAGTTAGAAAATGCAGATACGATGACCGAAAAGGCCACGAGCTCACTCATTTTCCGCGCACTCGCCGTATTAAATGACGTGCAAAATCAGCTTTCACCATTTGCTAATCAATTATTAGATCAGTTAAAAGCTCAATCTGATGGTGTCCCTCAATTTTGGCAGCACGGAGCACCATTATCACCATTTGCCAAGCAATGTGAGCAAATTTTACTGATGATTGAAAAGCTTAAACTGGTGGAATATTTGTCTGAAGTACAAAGTGCACAGCAACAGCTCACTGAAATTCAAGCCATGAATGAAAGCCCACAGCGCCACTTACGAGCCGATTCACTCATCCTAATGTTGGCTAAGCAGTTGAAAGAAAGCCAGCAACATACTGAGTTAGTTGAAAAAATTGAACAGCTTTGTGCTGAGCTTGCTATTTTTTCTGATGAGGAAAATACAATAATTATTAATGAGGCATTAGCTTCAACGCATTTAAGCTCAGTTGCTGAGTTGATGTCACTGGCTGAACAATTAGATGCACGAATTAATTTCGCGGAACAGGCGTTTGTCGCAGAGGCGCAAAGAAGAACGGTGCTAGACGGCTTAGGTAAGCTGGGTTATCAAGTCCAAGAAACGGATGTTAAAACCTGGATGGATGATGGTAAAGTCGTGGTCAGGCACCCTGCAACCCCAGGATATGGTTTAGAGTTGGGGGGAAAACAAGCTCGTTTTCAAACACGTACAGTGGCATTATCCACACAAAGGGACACTCAACGAGACAAAGATATTGATGCAATTTGGTGCAGTCAGCATCAGCAATTGCAAGCGTTAATTGCTCAATCGGACGCCGAGCTGGTGGTTGAACGTGCATTGCCCGCAGGAAGCGGCGAAATGAAAGTTTATGATATGGAAGCGGCTGAACTGCAGAGAAATACCGTTGTACACCAGCGACCTCGCACACTACGTAAATAAGCGATTACTCATAATTTATCATATTTCAAAAAAAGGCTGCTCTAACTATATAGGGTAAATTCAATAGCTTAGATCAGCCTTTTTATATGAACGTATGATTTTAGTTTAAGCTGTGTGCATACTTTGGGGATTTGTCTGGCTCCGTTTACGGGCTAATACCAGCTTGCTATAGATTAGGGCAATAACAAAATAAACAGCTTGAGTCACCACGATGGTTGGCCCTGTTGTTGCATTAATATGAAAGCTAAGAATAGTACCAATGACGCTAGATGTCACTGAAGCGATAATGGCGACGACCAGCATTTTGCCAAAGCTACGACAAAGAACGAACGCAATAATTCCTGGTGAAATCAGCATGGCAATGACAAGAATGATCCCAACAGCTTGCAGTGAGGCAACAATGGTCAACGCTAATAATGATAACAAACCATAATGAATCAACTTAACGGGTAAGCCAATCACGCGAGCTTGGTTTGGGTCGAAGCAATACAGCATAAAATCTTTACGTTTCAGTAAAATAATTGCAATCGTGATCCCAGCAAACAGTAAAATCTGTTTAAATTCGCTATCGGTGATCCCCAGAATATCGCCAAATAAGATGTGCGTCAGGTGTTGCTCTGTATCGATTTTAGCAAACATCACTAAACCGATAGCAAACATTCCTGAAAACACAATCCCCATGACCGTATCTTCTTTTATTCGACTGTTTTCTTTGAGATAACCCGTGGCGACGGCACAAAATAACCCTGAGGCAAATGCCCCAATTGCTAATGGGATACCCAGCAGCGAGGCAATAATGATCCCTGGTAAAACAGCATGGGAAATAGCGTCCCCCATAAGAGACCAGCCTTTTAACACCAAAAAGCAAGATAAAATCGCACACACAGTTCCTGTTACGATAGCGGTGATTAATGCCTTCTGCATAAAAGGAAATGCGAATGGTGCCATCAATAAGTCAATAAAATCACTCATGAGAGGCTCCTTGCTGGTGTAATCGGGCGACTTCTTTTTTCGCCTTGCGACGAGAGGCAAAAATGCCGTGCTTCGGTGCAAAGAAGAAAGCCAATAAGAAAATCATGGTTTGCAACGTGACGATTAACCCACCTGTTGCGCCATTAAGGTAGTAGCTGATATATGCACCAACTGCGCTGGTCACAGTACCGATAGTCACGGAGATGATTAACAATCGCTTAAATTGGTCAGTCAGTAAGTAGGCCGTGGCGCCAGGCGTGACAACCATTGCTATCACTAAAATAGCCCCAACCGTTTGCAGTGCGGCGACTGTACAGGCGCTTAATAATGTAAAGAAAATGATTTTTAAGCGTAAGGGGTTTAAACCGATGGAGCGCGCATGGCTTTCATCGAAAAAGACGGCTAAAAGGTCTTTCCATAAGCATAATAAAACGATGAATGAAACACCGATAATTATTTCAACTTGAAGCACATCCGCATCTGCAATGCCTAAAATATTACCAAATATAATGCTTTGCACGTTTACCGAGGTTGGGTTTAATGAAACAATTAATAATCCCGCAGCGAAGAAAGTGGAAAAGATAAAGCCGATAACGGCATCTTCTCGCAGGCGAGTTAAATGTTTTACCAGCGTCATGGCAAGTGCCGCGAGGATCCCCGTAAAAAAAGCACCTGCAGCATAAGGTAAGCCTAATGCATAAGCTCCAGCCACCCCTGGAACAACGGAGTGGGAAAGGGCGTCACCCATCAATGACCAGCCTTTTAGCATTAAATACGCAGATAAGAATGCACAGACGGCACCGACAATGGCGCTCACCCAAATGGCTTTTATCATAAAATCGTATTTAAAGGGCTCTAATAACAAATCAATCATTCTTCACCCTTTGGCTGATTTTTTCTCACTGGTGCATCGTGATCATGACCATAAAAAACCGCAGCCCTTTCATCATCGGTAATGACGGTAATTGAGCGAGGGTCATCATCATCATGCAGTTCTTGCCCTGACAGATTGATGTGGCGTAGTACTCCTCCAAAGGCCTGCTGAAGGTTTCTTTGTGTAAACGTCGTTTCAGTTGGGCCACTGGCTAATACGGTACGGTTAATCAAGATGACTTGGTCGCAGAACTCAGGGACGCTCCCTAAGTTATGAGTGGAAACCAAAATGAGGTGGCCTTCATCACGTAAACTGCGTAGCAGATCGATGATGGCATTTTCGGTTTTTACATCAACCCCCGTAAATGGTTCATCTAAAAGCAAAACTTTACCTTGCTGGGCAAGGGCGCGAGCCAAAAACACCCGTTTTTTCTGCCCACCAGAAAGTTCACCGATTTGACGATGTTCAAGGCCAGCAAGGTCAACACGTTCCAGTGCCATCTTCACGGCGTCTTTATCTTCTTTTTTGGGAATACGGAAAAAGCCCATTTTCCCGTAGCGCCCCATCATGACAACATCCGACACTAAAACAGGAAAGTTCCAGTCAACTTCTTCTGTTTGCGGGACATAAGCAATAATGTTTTCTTTTAAAGCAGTTTTAATCGGTTGGGCATTTAATGTCACGCTGCCAGATGATGGGGTGACAAGCCCCATAATGGTTTTAAAGAGCGTCGATTTTCCACTACCGTTTACACCAACGAGTGCACAAATGGAGCCTCCCGTAATATTAAAACTCGCATCATAAATTGCGGTGTGACCGTTATTGTATGTTACGGTTGCATCATCAACGACCAGATTGGGGTGCTCAAATTGATTAGAGTGAGTCATATTACTGTGAAAATCCTTTAGCTATCGTGTCTACAGTGGTTTTTAACAGGTCGATATAAGTTGGTACTGGGCCATCAGCGGTGGAAAGTGAATCTACATATAAGATACCACCATATTTAGCCCCTGTTTCTTTGCTGACTTGGCGAGCGGGTTTGTCAGAAATTGTGCTTTCGCTAAATACAACAGGGATATTATATTGACGAACAGTATCAATCACTTTTTTAACTTGTAGAGGAGTACCTTGCTCTTCCGCATTGATTGGCCACAAATAGACTTCTTTAAAGCCGTAATCTTTCGTCAAGTAGCTAAATGCTCCTTCACTGGATACTAACCAGCGTTCATTTTCAGGAATGCGGTTTAAACGTTCACGCAGTGGTGCATCAAGGGCTTCAATTTGTTGCGTGTAGTTTTTGGCATTTGTATTGTAGGTTTCAGCATTTTCAGGGTCATACTTGACCAAGGCTTGACGAATGTTTTCGATGTAAATCTTGGCATTTGCAGGAGACATCCAAGCATGTGGGTTTGGATTATCTTTGTATTCCCCTTCACGAATAGGCATTGGCTCAATCCCTTCGGTCACAATAACAGCGGGAACATTGTTAAGGTTTTCAAAGAAACGTTGGAACCAAACCTCTAAATTCATGCCATTCCATAAGATTAAATCTGCATCATAGGCCTTCATAATATCTTTAGGTGTGGGTTGATAGCCATGGATTTCAGCGCCAGGTTTTGTAATTGATTCGACAACAGCGGCATCTCCGGCTACATTTTGAGCGATATCTTGTATAATGGTAAATGTGGTGACCACTTTAAATTTTTTAGCAAAGGCGGGTTGACTCACAAAGAGCATTGCCGCGAGCGCAAATACAGTGGTAAGTAAAGGTGCGGATAATCGAGATAAGTTCTTCTTCATAAAAGTTGACCCTGACATTATAGGCTTAGCATTTTTAACAGTATAGTTGTTAAGGTTGATAACAATTATACTTTATAACTTAGTTGATAATGATTATCAATATCATTTGTAAAAATAAACATAAAAAATGGGGAATTACATCTATAGTTATTATGGGTTTTGATTTCCCACTGTTATTTTGTATGACTAAAACACGTCCTGAAGTAAAAGTTAAGTAAAAATTATTTTATTTTTCTTGGGATTAGTTATTCTCCCAGTGGCTTTGATAGCAGAGGATACAACAGTGAAAAAAATAATCAGCGGTACTTTTGTGCTACTGCTACTTGCCGGTTGCTCTAGCGAGCCTGATAGGCAAACAACAAAAACGCGGATGTTGGACAATCGTAATACGCTGCCAACAACGGCACAAAATACCACGTTTCCACGTACGCCTTTTGATGAATTTATTCGTGACTCTGCTTCCCGTTATAGCGTCGATGAAACGCTTATTAGGGCAATCATTGAGGTTGAATCAAACTTTAGGCCAGAAGTGGTGAGTAAATCAAATGCAATTGGTCTTATGCAAATTAAAGCCTCGACAGCAGGGCGTGATGCTTATCGTTTCCAAGGCAAATCAGGGGAACCAAGTTCCAATGATTTGAAAGACCCGCAAAAAAATATCGATATCGGCACAGCTTATATTCGAATTTTAAGGGATCAGCACCTTGCTGGGATCAATCATCCGCAAACGTTGTATTATGCAACCGTTGTTGCATACGTCAATGGCGCTGGGGCATTACTAAGAACCTTTGATAATGATAAAGGTCGGGCGATCGCGATGATTAATAATTTATCGCCTGAAGAATTTTATCAGCATGTACAATCTAAGCACCCAGCACCGCAGGCACCACGATATTTGTGGAAAGTGAAAAATGCCTACAATGCTTTAGCGATGTCTTATTGATACTCTGTGAGTAAGTGTGGGAGCTGCGCGATAATTTCAACAATCCCGTTGATGACAAATTGCACTCCCATACAAATTAATAAAAAACCCATTACGCGAGCAATCGCATCAATACCACTATTTCCTAACCATCTCATAATTGACGTTGCCCCTCGCAAACCAATCCACACAATTAAACTGGCTAAAAGAAAGGTAATGACAGGGGCGACTTTAAGCACCCAAGGCGCAAAGGTTACGTTTCCTTGCAGCGACGCAGTTGAACTGATGATCATCGCAATGGTACCAGGCCCCGCTGTACTTGGCATAGCCAAGGGAACAAAGGCAATATTGGGGGATTCTTGGCGTTTTTTGGGAACACTGGGGTCATCTAATGGGGTTGTCGGTGAATCATCTGATGGATCACTATTAGGAAATAACATCCCAAAACCAATAAAAGCAACAATTAACCCACCAGCAATACGTAAACCTGGTATTGATATACCAAATGTATTCATCACAAGTTGACCCGCATAAAAAGCAATGGTCATGATGGCAAAAACATAAATTGAGGCGAGAAAAGCTTGGTGGTTGCGTTGCTCTTTGGTCATGTTTGCTGAGATGCTGAGCATAACTGCAATTGCTGTTAATGGATTAGCAAGGGGGAGAAGCAAAACAAGGCCAATACCAACAGCTTGAAAGAGTTCTAGGAAATTTGTCATAGTAATTAAATTCAATCTCCTGATAAGTGTAAGTAATTTAACTTATCCTAAATAATAACGTAAATTGTTATAGATCTGTATCTTAGCATCTTTAATTAGGTTAATGTTTTATTATTGAATAGGAACTAATGCAATGAATATTCAGAATAAGTGCTTACTATAAAGAATCAGGGGGAGGTTGAAGTTGTTCACATTTACTGTGGATAACTGCCGCATTCGTTTGTGAATAACCAAGATAAATACTTAACTTACAATTGGATAGCTGCTTGTGCTAAAAGTATGCAATTTTGATAGGCAAAAAAAAACCTTCTTACGGGGGTCATAAAAAGGTCAAGGGCATCTATTAACAGGTTATCTAATGTCGATGTGTTATTGAGTATACCTTCTGCAATGTGATGTACTGATAATTTATGTAAATTCATTAAAAGATATTTTTAAAGTATATAAAAAGAGAGAGATAATATACTAGATGGGATTAATCATTTAACCTTGGCCGTGAGTGACATAATAAGAAGCATTTATTTTTATCAATCGTTATTAGGGATGAAACTACACGCTAAGTGGAAACATGGGGCGTATATTTCTTGTGGTGATTTATGGTTGTGCTTGTCTGTCGATATATCACGCCAACACTTAGCGTCGAGTGAAACAGATTACACTCACTATGCATTTTCCATATCAGAGAGCAATTTCGCTCTACTCGTCAATAAGCTAAAAGAGAACGAAGTTGTGGTGTGGAAGGAAAATAAGAGTGAAGGGGATTCTTTTTATTTTCTCGATCCAGATGGGCACAAATTAGAGTTGCATGTAGGTGATTTAACTCAACGCTTAAAAAGTTGCCAGTGTTCACCTTATGACGGTATGGAATTTTATTAATCAATAATGAGGTGAATATGGAAATCGTTACAATTACTTCACTTGATAACTATGAACAGCAGCTTGCTTCGTTATTAATTGATAGTGTAGAACATGGTGCTTCTGTGGGCTTTCTCGCCCCTTTATCTATTGATGAAGCCTCGGGTTATTGGCAGCAAATAAAGCCAGATTTAGTGCAACAAAAACGCTTTCTTATAGCATGTATTAATGATGATAAAATTGTGGGCGCCGTACAAATTGCGTTATGCCTAAAGGCTAATGGGCTACACCGTGCGGATGTTGAAAAATTAATGGTTCATAGTCAATTTCGCCAACAAGGAATTGCGACTCAATTACTTAATGTTGTTGAGAAAATAGCACTGAAAAATAATCGTACATTATTAGTATTAGATACTCGTAGTCAGGATGTTGCATCTGTTTTATACCGAAAACAAGGGTATAAAGAGGTTGGTGAAATTCCAAATTTTGTGGTTAATTCACAAGGTCGATTTGAAGGGACGACATTTTTTTATAAGCTGCTGGTTTAAAGCACACTGAATAAATTCCAATGATGATGTTTCTTTAAATAGCCGAAAGTCGCTAGAGTTTTCTTTACAAAGTATTTTTAATTTTAAAAATTGCTTTACGCACAATTGTATATCCTATGTTCAAGTTATTTTGAACAGTAGGAATGAGTATGAAAAAGCTGATAGCGACGTTTGCTGGGGCATCAATGTTATTTATTTTAGCTATCGCAATAATGCTCATTGTTTTTCCCCAGCAATGGAAAGAAAACATTTATCCTAGTTTGTCACAAGTAATCCCTGCATCATTAAGTTCTGTATTGCCTCAAGGACTTGTCAGTAATAATGTTTGTGATAGTTTGGAAAATAACTTACAGAGTTTCGCTAACTATCTGAAAGTGAATCAGGATATTGTGGATATAAAAGGTATGAATAGCCTAGATGAGCAATTAGCCAATATACAGGTGAGGATAGACTCAATGCCTGCAGATGTCCGTAATTTAGTATGCCAACAGGAATACAGCAAATTAGAAGGCTTAAAAAGTGTGTTCTCATTAGGGCACAGTAATTAATTTTTTGAGTCCATTATTCCACTTCACAATAGACACCACAAAGTTTCCTCGCTGTTTTATGGTATGCTAATTAACCTCATTTAGAGTTTAAGGTAGCATAATGAGAATTTTAAAATATCCATTGTTAAACTGGCTAATCGCAAATGGTGTGGCCATTTATTTTCTATTCAAACAGGATGCATTAATTTGGCAATTTTCAGGTTGGATGGGAATACTTGGCATTTTAGTTGCTTTTGAAAGTGCTAGCTGGGTCGCGACGAGTTTATTTTATTTTTATAAACATAAGACCTCACCAAATCCAAGTGTTCAAGCAACGCACCTTGTCACTAATGGCCCCTATCGACTATCTCGAAATCCAATGTATTTAGCGTTTACTTCCATGAGCTTAGCGTTGGCATTTTTTACACACTCACCTTACTTTTTGGTTTCTGGATTAGCCTTCTGGCTAATGACAGATTTATACACCATCCCGCAAGAAGAACGTTTTTTATCTGTCACATTCAGTGAAGAATGGGAACGTTATCGCAAACAGACTCGACGTTGGTTATAAATTAATGTTAATGAGACGTTTTCTCAATTATGATGAATCATTGTTTTTTTATGATAATTAGGAATTTCAATGAACTACCAAGTTGCGCCACTTTGGATTAATTCTGCAAAGTTAGCGTGTTTGATTGTGATAAGTCTTTTTTTAGTTTTTTTTTCAGTTAGTGGGTTTATTGTATACTTACTGGCTATCGGGGTGGTATGGGCTGTAGTCGTTTCTTTTAAAATCCATGCAATGAAAGAAAAGGGGATTGTTTTAAAAAATAGTGATGTATCTGATTGGATGATTTATATCCAAGGTATTCCTGTTGAGGAAAAAAGACAGTCTTTAGCGAACCCTTGTTTTGCAATTTTACAGCAAGGTCAATCATTCTTTAGTAAAGCACTTATTTTAAGAGGACTTATTCAAGCTTTTTTCTGTGTGTATATTTTTCAGCAAATCTATTTTGTGAATAATATTTATGTGCAGGTATTAGCTTTAATGTTTGAAGCATATATTTTGTATTCGTTATGGAATACCATCCAAAACTTCATTGCGATGAAACAAAATAAGATTATTACTGAAGAATTAGTCGCGCCTAGTGGATCGCATTGGTATCGCCTTTCATTCATGAAAAAAGGAAAACGAATTCCTGCCTTGGAGAGTTTATTCGCCATTTAATCGGGAAGGTGTTGATTCTTCATATATTGAGGCACAATAAACGGCTTTGCGCTATCGCCATAAAATATGTCTGTGTTATCATTGATAGTTGAGTAACTAGCGATGTATCAATTTATGTTGTCTTAAATTATCTATAATTGTGTACATATCTCGCACAGTGAAGCGAGAAATCGTTAGTAACGTATTGATTTATAAACTTTGGAATAATCAAGCAAGTGATCTGGCGTGTGGGTCACCACTGCTGATAAGGATTTTTTAATGCCTGTTATTACTCTTCCTGATGGAAGTCAGCGTCAGTTTGACCATCCTGTTTCTGTGATGGATGTTGCTCGCGATATTGGCGCGGGTTTAGCTAAAGCATGTATTGCTGGCCGTATTAATGGTGAGCGTGTTGATGCATGTGAAATGATTGAACATGATGCAAACGTGTCCATTATTACGAGTAAAGATGATGACGGACTCGAAATTATTCGTCACTCTTGTGCCCACTTATTGGGTCATGCAATCAAACAATTATGGCCAAACACTAAAATGGCTATCGGTCCAACTATCGATAATGGTTTTTACTATGATATCGATTTAGACCACATGCTGACGCAGGAAGATTTGGAAAAGCTTGAAAAGCGTATGCTTGAGCTTGCCAAAACAGATTATGACGTGGTGAAAAAACGAGTTTCTTGGGCTGAAGCTCGCGAAACGTTTGTCGCTCGCGGCGAAGACTATAAAGTCGAAATCTTGGACCAAAACATTAGCCAAGATGACCGCCCAGGTTTATATCATCACGAAGAATATGTGGATATGTGCCGTGGCCCGCACGTTCCTAATATGCGTTTTTGCCACCACTTTAAATTACAAAAAGTGGCTGGTGCCTACTGGCGCGGCAATAGCGACAATAAAATGCTGCAACGTATTTACGGCACAGCATGGGCTGATAAAAAGCAATTAGCGGCTTATTTATTACGTTTAGAAGAAGCGGCTAAACGTGACCACCGTAAAATTGGTAAACAACTAGACTTATACCATATGCAAGAAGAAGCGCCAGGTATGGCATTCTGGCATAACGATGGTTGGACAATTTTCCGTGAACTGGAAACTTTCGTACGTACAAAACTGAAAGCATATAACTATCAGGAAGTTAAAGGCCCATTTATGATGGACCGTGTACTGTGGGAAAAAACAGGCCACTGGGAAAACTACAAAGATGCGATGTTCACAACCTCGTCTGAAAACCGTGAATATTGTGTTAAGCCAATGAACTGCCCAGGTCACGTACAGATTTTCAACCAAGGTTTAAAATCTTACCGTGATTTACCACTGCGCATGGCAGAATTTGGTAGCTGTCACCGCAATGAGCCATCAGGCGCACTGCACGGCTTAATGCGTGTACGTGGCTTTACGCAAGACGACGCGCATATCTTCTGTACTGAAGAGCAAATCTTAAGTGAAGTGACCAGCTGTATTGAAATGATTTATGACGTTTATGCGACGTTCGGTTTCGAAAAAATCGTCGTTAAGCTGTCAACTCGTCCTGAAAAACGCATCGGAACTGATGAGATGTGGGATAAGGCAGAGGAAGATTTAGCGAATGCACTGAAATCAAAAGGTATTGAATTTGAATACCAGCCAGGTGAAGGTGCATTCTACGGCCCGAAAATTGAGTTTACACTGTACGACTGCCTTGACCGTGCATGGCAATGCGGTACTGTTCAGCTAGACTTTTTCTTACCAGGTCGTTTAACAGCTTCCTATGTGGGTGAGAACAATGAGCGCATTGTTCCTGTTATGATCCACCGTGCAGTGTTGGGTTCATTAGAACGCTTCATCGGGATTTTAACTGAAGAGTATGCAGGTTTCTTCCCTACATGGTTAGCACCACAACAAGTGGTTGTTATGAACATTACGGACGGTCAAGCCGACTATGTTCAAGAATTAGTAAGCAAGCTGCAAAGTGTTGGCATTCGTGCGAAAGCGGACTTACGTAACGAGAAAATCGGCTTTAAGATCCGCGAACACACACTGCGTCGTGTCCCTTACATGTTAGTCTGTGGTGATAAAGAAGTTGAGTCAGGTAAAGTTGCCGTACGTACCCGTCGTGGTAAAGATTTAGGCAGCATTGATGTCAACGAATTCACGACTGAACTGCTAAAAGAGATCCGCAGTCGTCAACTCAATCAGATGGAGGAATAAGGTATTAAAGGCGGAAAAAAACTCCCAACAGCACGTCCTAATCGTATCAACGAAGAGATCCGTGCAACCGAAATCCGTGTCACTGGTTTAGACGGTGAGCAACTTGGTGTCATGAGCGTGCGTGAAGCACTCTTTAAAGCAGAAGAAGCGGGTGTCGACTTAGTCGAAATCAGCCCAAATGCTGAGCCGCCAGTTTGCCGTATTATGGACTACGGTAAATATCTTTATGAGAAGAGTAAGTCTCAGAAAGAACAAAAGAAAAAACAAAAAGTTGTTCAAGTGAAGGAAATTAAATTCCGTCCAGGAACAGACGAAGGTGACTACCAAGTTAAACTGCGTAGTTTGATTCGCTTTTTGGAAGATGGTGACAAAGCTAAAGTTACGCTACGTTTTCGTGGTCGTGAAATGGCACACCAACAGATTGGTTTGGAAGTGCTTAATCGCATCAAAACTGATCTGGATGAACTGGCATCAGTGGAATCATTCCCTTCAAGAATTGAAGGACGCCAGATGATCATGGTATTGGCACCAAAGAAAAAATAATTAAGCCAGTATGGTAATAGTTAAACAGCGTTCATTTGAACGCTGTTTAACGTATTTTTTAGTAATATGAGGCGATTTTTCGCAGCTCATAGCGTTTTTTCGAGTATAAAACTGGTAGTCTCGACCCTCCTAAGATTAAAAATCTTACGCAAAAGCTAAGTTTTCAAATATGTTAGCGTGATTTATTTCAAGATTTACTTGAGTAATCGGACAATAAGCATTAAAATCCGCGGTCGAATCATATTGTCGACGGCTTATAGAGCCAAGACAAACAAAGAATATCGTATACACGTTAAGTTTTAACAACATAACGGGTGTATTTGCTTGAGAGAATATGCAAATCTCTTTACCCAGTTGGAGGAATGAAGTATTAAAGGCGGAAAAAGAATCCCAACAGCACGTCCAAATCGTATTAACGATGAAATCCGTGTTCCTGAGGTCCGTTTAACAGGTTTAGACGGTGAACAGTTAGGCATTATGAGCGCGCGTGAAGCGCTTGAAAAAGCTGAAGAAGCAGGTGTAGACCTCGTTGAAATCAGTCCAAATGCTGAGCCGCCAGTTTGTCGTATCATGGACTACGGCAAATTCCTTTATGAGAAGAGCAAGTCTCAAAAAGAGCAGAAAAAGAAACAAAAAGTTGTTCAGGTGAAGGAAATTAAATTCCGCCCTGGTACAGATGAAGGTGATTATCAGGTCAAACTACGCAACCTGATTCGCTTTCTGGAAGATGGTGATAAAGCAAAAGTCACGCTACGTTTTCGTGGTCGTGAAATGGCTCACCAACAGATTGGTCTGGAAATGCTTAACCGCATCAAAGCTGATCTTGAAGAACTGGCATCTGTGGAATCTTTCCCTTCAAGAATTGAAGGTCGTCAGATGATCATGGTGCTGGGACCGAAGAAGAAATAATTAGGCCTGCAAGTAATACGCATCCATAGCAATATGGTTGTTATTCGCCTAATTAATTCGTAGTTAATCACAATGCGAAGTTGGAAATTAAAGAAATGCCAAAGATTAAAACTGTACGTGGCGCAGCAAAGCGCTTTAAAAAAACTGCAGGCGGTGGCTTTAAGCGTAAGCATGCAAACCTTCGTCATATCCTGACTAAAAAGTCAACTAAGCGTAAACGCCATTTACGTCCGAAAGGAATGGTATCTAAAGGCGATCTGGGTCTGGTAGTTGCTTGCCTGCCTTACGCATAAGTAGACAATTTAGTTAATTAAGATAAAAGACGATAGGAGATAGCTATGGCTCGCGCAAAACGTGGTGTAATCGCACGTGCACGTCACAAAAAAATTCTGAAACAGGCGAAAGGTTACTATGGTGCACGTTCACGTGTTTACCGCGTAGCGTTTCAAGCGGTAATCAAAGCTGGTCAATATGCTTACCGTGACCGCCGTCAACGTAAACGTCAGTTCCGTCAACTGTGGATCGCGCGTATCAACGCAGCGGCTCGTCAGAACGGTCTGTCTTACAGCCGTTTCATCAATGGCTTGAAAAAAGCTTCAATTGAAATCGACCGTAAGATTTTAGCAGACATCGCAGTTTTCGATAAAGCAGCATTCACTGCTTTAGTTGAAAAAGCGAAAGGCGCTTTAGCTTAATTGTTTGCTTGAAAAGGGGAAGGTAACTTCCTCTTTTCATTTATAGCTATTTGTGTTACTACTTTAAAATGCAATTTTATTGGAAAGATATCACATGCACACTGTTATTTTTCGTTTCTTTTTTTACTTTAGCACCTGAGGTTCGGGGGCTTTTTCGCGTAAATAAAGAAGAAACGAAAAGTTACGCTAAAGCCTCCTTAGGGAGGCTTTTTTGTTTTTAGTTTAAGATTAAATGCAGTAAAATCAGTTAAGTACTCATCCATTATGTAATGGAATGTGAAGCTTAATAAATTTAGTGAATAACTAGCAAAAAGACCAAGTGGTCATAAAGGGGAAACAATGCCACATCTCGCTGAGTTGGTTGCACAGGCAAAAGCAGCCATTGAACAGGCCCAAGATGTTGCTACGTTGGAGTCAGTGCGTGTTGAATTTTTAGGCAAAAGCGGCCATTTCACACTCCAGATGAAAACGTTGCGTGATCTGCCTGCTGATGAACGTCCAGCAGCAGGGGCTGTGATAAATGAAGCCAAAGTACAGGTTCAAGATGCACTGAACGCCCGTAAGGATGCGATGCAAGCTGAGATCCTTAATGCGCGCCTCGCATCTGAAAAAGTTGATGTGTCACTACCTGGGCGTCGTATGGAAAATGGTGGGTTACATCCTGTTACCCGCACAATTCAGCGAATTGAAGAGTTTTTTGGCGAGTTAGGTTTCTCCGTAGAAACTGGCCCTGAAATCGAAGATGATTATCATAACTTTGATGCATTAAATATTCCTGCCCATCACCCAGCACGTGCGGATCACGATACGTTTTGGTTTGATGCAAAACGTCTGCTACGCACCCAGACCTCTGGTGTGCAAATTCGTACTATGAATGGGCAGCAGCCACCAATTCGTATTATTGCGCCTGGTCGCGTCTATCGTAATGACTACGACCAAACACACACGCCAATGTTTCACCAAACAGAAGGTTTGATAGTTGATAAAGACATTAGCTTTACCAACTTAAAAGGTACACTGCATGATTTCTTGAATAATTTCTTTGAAGAAGAAGTTCAAGTGCGCTTCCGTCCATCTTATTTCCCGTTTACTGAGCCTTCAGCAGAAGTTGATGTCATGGGTAAAAACGGCAAATGGCTAGAAGTATTAGGTTGCGGAATGGTACACCCAAATGTATTGCGCAATGTGGGTATTGATCCAGAAGTTTACTCTGGATTTGCATTCGGTATGGGAATGGAACGTCTGACAATGTTACGTTACGGTGTTTCTGACCTGCGTGCATTCTTCGAAAATGATCTTCGTTTCCTCAAACAGTTTAAATAAGGCGGGTTTATCTCATGAAATTCAGTGAACTCTGGTTACGCGAGTGGGTGAACCCGGCGATCAGTAGCGAAGCATTATCAGACCAAATTACTATGGCTGGCCTTGAAGTTGATGGCGTTGAAGGTGTAGCTGGTCAATTTCACGGCGTTGTTGTTGGTGAAGTGGTTGAATGTGGTCAACACCCAAATGCAGACAAACTGCGCGTGACAAAAGTCAACGTGGGTGGTGAGCGTTTATTAGATATTGTTTGTGGTGCCCCGAACTGCCGCCAAGGCTTAAAAGTTGCAGTAGCAACAGTCGGCGCAGTATTACCTGGTGACTTTAAAATTAAAGCCGCTAAATTACGTGGTGAGCCATCTGAAGGGATGTTGTGCTCGTATTCAGAGCTGGGTATTTCAGATGACCACAGTGGCATCATTGAATTACCACTCGATGCAACTATTGGTACCGATATCCGTGAATATTTAAAATTGGATGATAATGCGATTGAAATCAGCATTACACCAAATCGTGCAGATTGCCTAAGCATTTTAGGGGTTGCACGTGATGTGGCGGTTATCAATAAATTAGAATTAACAGAACCTACAATTAATGTAGTTCCAGTGACCACGGAAGACACTTTCCCAATTCGTGTTGAAGCGCCAGAAGCCTGTCCGCGTTTTGTGGGCCGTGTAATTAAAAATATCGATGTTTCTGCACCAACGCCGTTATGGATGAAAGAGAAACTGCGCCGTGGTGGTGTTCGTTCTATTGATGCAGTTGTTGATATCACCAACTATGTCTTACTGGAAATGGGGCAACCACAACACGCCTACGATTTAGACCGTTTAGACGGTGCTATCGTTGCGCGTATGGCGAAAGATGGTGAAAAACTGGTTCTGCTTGATGGTAATGAAGCTACGCTAAAATCAGACACACTAGTGATTGCGGATGAGTCTAAAGCACTGGGTATTGCGGGTATTTTCGGTGGTGAGCACTCAGGTGTGAACACAGAAACGAAAAATATCCTATTAGAATGCGCATTCTTTAATCCACTGTCGATTACTGGCCGTGCTCGTAACTATGGCTTACATACGGATGCATCACACCGCTTTGAGCGTGGTGTAGACCCAGAACTGCAATTCAAAGCGATTGAACGTGCAACAGCGTTGATTGTAGATATTTGTGGTGGTGAAGTGGGTGAGATCATCGATGTCACTAGCGAACAGTATTTACCAAAAGCGGCAAATATCAAACTGACTCGTCATAAATTAGACCGTTTAATTGGTCATTTTATTGAGGACAATTTAGTCACCGATATTTTAACTCGCTTAGGATGCAAAGTGACTGCTTCGGAAAATACATGGGATGTTGTTGCTCCGAGCTGGCGCTTCGATATGCAAATTGAAGAAGATTTAGTCGAGGAAGTTGCACGTGTTTATGGTTACAACAGTATTCCTGATGTGCCATTACGTGCTGACCTCATTATGACCAATCATAAAGAAGCCAATTTGCCATTAAAACGCCTTAAAGCGATGTTAGTAGACCGTGGCTATCAAGAAGCGATTACGTATAGCTTTGTTGACCCGAAAGTTCAGGCTTTATTGCACCCAGCACAAGAAGCATTACTGTTACCAAACCCAATTTCAGCGGATATGTCAGCGATGCGTTTGTCGCTGTGGACTGGCTTATTGGGGACGGTTGTCTATAATCAAAATCGTCAGCAGAACCGAATTCGTTTATTTGAAACGGGTCTGCGCTTTATTCCTGATAATCAAGCAGAATATGGAATTCGCCAAGAACCTATGCTTGCAGGTGTGATCACGGGCAATAGATTTGAAGAACATTGGTCATTAGATAAACAAGTTGTTGACTTCTTTGATTTAAAAGGTGATCTTGAAGCTGTTTTTGAATTGACTGGGAAACTAAATCAAATTACATTTAAATCTGAGGCACATCCTGCGTTACATCCAGGCCAAAGTGCTGGGATTTATCTGGAAAATGAACATATTGGCTTTATTGGTGTTGTTC
The DNA here is from genome assembly GCF_028479625.1 of Providencia sp. PROV197. Taxonomy (NCBI): domain Bacteria; kingdom Pseudomonadati; phylum Pseudomonadota; class Gammaproteobacteria; order Enterobacterales; family Morganellaceae; genus Providencia; species Providencia sp. PROV197. The sequence goes on along the minus strand of NZ_JAMPNZ010000004.1, from coordinate 89,231 downwards.
ACCCAGAATTAGAACGTAAACTCGATTTAAATGGTCGTACGGTGGTGTTTGAGGTTCGTAGTGATGCGATAGCACAACGTGTCATCCCTGAAGCTAAGGCGATTTCACGCTATCCATCGAACCGCCGTGACATCGCTGTGGTCGTGCCAGAAAATGTAGCTGCTGCAGAAGTTTTAGCAGAGTGTAAAAAAGTTGGCATAAATCATATAGTTGGCATAAACTTGTTTGATGTGTATTGTGGTGAAGGGATAGCGGAGGGTTATAAGAGCCTTGCTATCAGTCTCGTCTTCCAAGATACCCAGCGTACGATGGAAGAAGAAGAGATTACCGCTACCGTTGATCTGTGTGTTGCTGCGTTAAAACAGCGATTCCAAGCCTCCTTGAGGGACTAAACCTATGGCGCTTACTAAAGCTGAAATGTCAGAAAATGTGTTTGAAAAATTGGGTGTTAGCAAACGTGATGCTAAAGAACTAGTCGAAACCTTCTTTGAAGAGGTTCGCCTTTCTTTAGAAAACGGTGAGCAAGTAAAATTATCTGGATTCGGTAACTTTGATTTACGTGATAAAAATCAACGTCCCGGACGTAACCCAAAAACAGGGGAAGATATTCCAATTACTGCACGACGTGTTGTTACCTTCCGCCCAGGCCAAAAATTAAAAAGCCGCGTGGAAAAAGCAACGCCAAAAGAGTAATCATATCAATTCAATTTGGTATGGAAAAAGACCGCCTAGGCGGTCTTTTGTTTGACTGAAACCTAAACTATTTAAGCTGTTTATTAATTAGCTCCATAAGGAGTTTATTTGCGAGATCAATATGAGTAGTTTCTTGCTTAATCAATTCTTTTTGTTGCTCGTTGTTTAATTTGTTGAACGCTTTTTCTTCAGCAATTGTTCTTTTAGTTGAGTGCAAACCCCCTCCAAAAGCAATGGCAATATTCATTGGTTCCATTTTATTTTCTTGTGAATGCTTAGCAACTTCAACAAACAGAGGCATACAAATTTGTAAATGTAATGGCAGCTCTTGCAACCTAGGTAATCTTTTATCTGCGTTGTTTTTCGCTATCTGTAAAATTTTATCTCGCTTGTCAGGGGGCATGTTTGCAACATATTTTTTCGTTGCATTTTCCTGATTAATAGATTCTTTGTATGTACTAATTAACTTATCAAGTTTGTCTTTTTCCTTTGGATGCTCGGTGAGTATTTTGTTTCGTAATGCCTTGATTGCACCTGTAAGTTCGTTTTGATTAAAACTCTGTTCTGTATTTAACTGTTGACCAAGAGTCGGATGATCAGCAAGTCTTGATAAGAGCTCAGATATCTTAGAGTTAACGCCATTGCTTCTAAAGATACCTTCTTGTTTAATAAATGCTGGGTTGCTCAGCAAAGCTGAAATGGCTTTGTTCATGCTAATAAAATCTTTTTTATCATCCTCTGATATATCAGCATACTGCTTGATTAATTCAATGTTCTTTGAGCTGATATTGTTGGATTTAGCCTTTTCTTGTTCGGCTTCTTGGGCTCTTTGAGGTTGCTGCTGAGTTAATAATTCTTTTCCTATCATTCTGTGTTTATTTTGATGCTGTTTGGTATGATTTAGCTCAAGACGTTGATTTACAGAGTTTTCAGTATATTGGTTATTGATAGGTACGTGTAAGCTTGTTGTTGTATTTTTAAGATATGCGGGGTTCTCTACAATTTCAATATTTGCCAATTTCTGTTTTAGCATAAATCTGAGTTTATGATATGTGGAAATAATCGATTGAGTTACTGTGTTTTTAACGTTTTTTAGTGAGTGAATAAAAGACGTATTTTGTATCTTCTCAGGTGGTTTTTCTTTATTAGCGTGTACTAGACTCGTACTCGTATTTATTTTTAAAGCTGACATGTGCATTACTCCAAAGTTAAAAAGCTAAAATAAGTTTAAATTCATTCATGTGCTATATCTTGCATAAAAAGCTATAATTCCTTAACTTAATAATAAATATGTCAATCTATCGATGAGTCACTCTTTATTTCAGCTACGAAAACAACAAAACAAATCGGACATTCGTTTGATTGCTTTCTTGCTGTTTACACTTTGCATCATTGCGATAGTTTCACTCAGCGCTGGAGAAACATGGTATTGGCCAAATCAATGGATGGATAACCCTGCACAGCTGTTTGTTTGGCAAATACGATTGCCAAGAATGCTTGCTGTAATCGTCGTAGGGGCAGGGCTCGCGGTTACGGGGGCGATTATGCAGGCTCTATTTGAAAATCCTCTGGCTGAACCTGGTCTCTTGGGGATCAGTAATGGTGCTGGTGTTGCAGTCGTATTCACGATATTAATGTCATCAGGCATCACACACTATGGAACACTGAGTGCTAGCGCGATTACAGGGGCTTTATTGCTCACGGCCTTATTGCTCTATTTTGCCAAACGAAAAAACTTGAATAATGCCAGTTTATTACTGGTTGGCGTCGCTTTAGGCGTCGTGAGTGGCGCTTGTATGACATGGATGGTGTATATGAGCAGTAACCTTGACCTGCGCCAACTATTATATTGGATGATGGGGAGCTTTAGCGGTGTTGATTGGCGGCAATTTGGTTTAGTCGTCGCCTGTATGCCATTTTTAGTGTGGGCTGGATGCCAAGGTAAAATATTAAATTACCTTTCTTTGGGTTCGCTACAAGCTTATCAATTAGGTGTATCAGTACATAAGTGGCGTATTATTCTTATTATCATTAGTGGTGTATTAATTGGTTTGAGCGTTGCTATTGCTGGTGCCATTAGCTTTATTGGTTTAGTGATCCCGCATATTTTACGATTAAGTGGTTTAACCAATCATCGTTTACTGTTACCTGCTTGTGCAATCGCTGGGGCATTAGGCCTGTTATTAGCTGATTTATTATCACGGTTATTAATTGCGAATGCTGAAGTGCCTATTGGCGTTATTACTGCCACATTGGGTGCACCAATATTTATTCTGTTGCTTATTCGTCATCAGCAATGGCGGTGAATCAAATGAATACACAGATAATTATTGATATTAAAAATATTACCTCAGAAAACCGCTTAATCAATTTTACTGAATATGTGTTTTCAGGTGAGCAAATCCATCTTTTAGGGGCCAATGGCGCTGGGAAAAGTACGTTACTTTCTGCGCTAAGTGGCTATCTTCCTGTCACAGGTGAAATTTGGCTCAATGGTGAAAATATTCACCATTGTTCTATTGCTCAGTTAGCTAAGCAAAGGGCTTATTTTATTCAGCTTGCGAGCAATGCACCTATCATAAAAGTTTTTCAATACCTCGAACTGTTTCTGCCATTAACACCTGTTGCTGCGGATATTTTTGTGCGGCTGTGTGATGATTTTCAATTATCACCACTTTTACATAAAGGCATTTATCAACTCTCTGGAGGGGAATGGCAACGAGTGAGAGTTTGTGCAGCATTTTTACAGGTTTGGGATGATAGAGACTTAACAGGGAAAATTATTTTATTTGATGAGCCAACCAATAATTTGGATATTATTCAACAGGCAATGCTAGATAAATGGATTAAATATTTTTGTGATTGCGAAGGAACCGTTATAATGAGTGGGCATGACCTGAATCATTCTTATAAAAATGCATCGCGAATTTGGCTATTAAAACAAGGCCAATTATTTGCTTCAGGGAAACCTGCTGAGGTGATGACGGAACATAATTTATCTGACATTTTTAAAACTGAAATTAAGATAAGTCAGAGCACATCCTATAGACAATGGCAAATTATAAATTTTGACGATTAGCCAAAAAGTTGTTTTAATCACTCGTTTTTATGCGGGATAATGCAGCAATGTTTGTCGGTGTTGAGGTTCGGTTAAAGTACAATTAACTAGAATATTCTATTCACAATGAAAACTAGGCTATAAACAATATGAGCAATTTCTTACCATTTTCAAAACCCGCAATTGGTGATGAAGAGGTCAAGGCAGTTGAAAAGGTTCTGCGTTCAGGCTGGATTACCACAGGTCCACAGAACCATCAGTTAGAAGAAGATTTTTGCCAACGTTATGGCTGTAAACATGCAATTGCATTGTCCTCTGCAACCGCGGGGATGCATGTCGTTTTGATGGCATTGGGTATTGGCCCTGGTGATGAAGTGATCACACCTTCACAAACATGGGTTTCAACTATTAATATGATTGAGTTGCTCGGTGCAACACCTGTCATGATTGATGTCGATCGCGATACACTGATGATCCAACCCGAAGCCGTAGAACAAGCTTTAACAGCAAAAACAAAAGCGATTATTCCTGTTCACTATGCGGGGGCACCTTGTGATTTAGACGCGTTGCGTTTAATCGCACAAAAAGCAGGTGTTGCGCTAATTGAAGATGCTGCTCATGCTGTGGGTACACGCTATAAAAATGAATGGATTGGTGAGAAAGGTACATCTATTTTTTCATTTCATGCCATTAAGAATGTGACATGTGCAGAAGGTGGTTTAGTTGCCACTGATGACGATGAACTTGCTCAACGTGTTCGCACACTCAAGTTCCATGGTTTAGGTGTTGATGCATTTGATAGACAAATGCAAGGACGTAAACCACAGGCGGAGGTTGTTGAGCCAGGCTTTAAATATAACTTATCCGATATTCATGCTGCGATAGCGGTTGTGCAACTGTCCCGTGTGGAGCAGTTAAACCAACGTCGTGCTGAATTAACGGCGCATTACCGCGAATTGCTGAAAAACTCCCCGTTACAAATGCTCAGTGTCCCTGAATACCCGCATTTACATGCCAATCATTTATTTATGGTGCGTGTTGATAAAGATATTTGTGGTATTGACCGCGATGCATTCATGGAAAAATTAAAAGCACATGATATAGGGACGGGGCTACACTTCCGTGCAGCACATACGCAAAAATATTACCGTGAAAAATATCCTGAATTAACACTGCCTGAATCAACATGGAATAGCGCGACGTTGTGTTCGTTGCCTTTGTTCCCTGATATGACAAATGCAGATGTTGAGCGGGTTGTTAATGCGGTAGAAGCAGTTCTTTTGGAGTCAAAATAGTGTCACACGCAGATGAATTTGATGAGATAAAAAAAGTCTCAGTGGTAATCCCTGTCTATAATGAAGAGCAGAGCTTGCCGCAATTACTTGAACGCACGATTAAATCGTGCAAGCAATTAACACAAAGCTACGAATTAATTTTAGTGGATGACGGCAGTAGTGACCGGTCAGCCGCGATGTTAACTCAAGCAGCAGAAAACCCTGATAACCATGTGATTGCGATTATCCTTAACCGTAACTATGGGCAGCATTCTGCGATTATGGCTGGGTTTAACCAAGCGGATGGGGACTTAGTCATTACGCTTGATGCAGATTTACAAAACCCACCAGAAGAAATTCCTCGCTTAGTGCAAACAGCGATGCAAGGTTATGATGTTGTTGGGACTCGCCGTGCTAATCGTCAAGACTCTTGGTTCCGTAAAACGGCATCTAAGATGATTAATGCGATGATCACTAAAGCAACAGGCCGCTCAATGGGGGATTATGGCTGTATGTTACGAGCATACCGTCGCCATATTATTCAGGCGATGTTGCAATGCCATGAAAGAAGTACATTTATACCGATTTTAGCTAATACATTTGCTCGTAGAACCATCGAAATTGATGTGGCGCATGCGGAACGTGAATTTGGTGATTCGAAATACAGCTTTATGAAGCTGATTAATTTAATGTATGACTTACTGACTTGTTTAACGACAGCACCGCTGCGTTTGCTCAGTGTGGTCGGTAGTGTGATTGCAGCAGGTGGTTTTTTGCTTGCGGTACTATTAATTGCATTACGTTTGATTTTTGGTGCAGAGTGGGCCGCAGATGGCGTATTCACTCTGTTCGCTGTGCTATTTATGTTTATTGGTGCACAATTTGTTGCTATGGGTCTACTGGGCGAATACATCGGTCGAATTTACAATGATGTACGTGCGAGACCTCGTTATTTTATTCAAAAAGTCGTCGGTGCAGACCTTAAATCCGACAAAAATCAGGAAGAAGACTAATGAAAGCTATTGTTTTTGCCTATCATGATATTGGCTGCGTAGGACTAAAAGCGCTTGAAAAAGCAGGTTTTGATATTCAGGCTGTATTTACACACACTGATGACCCTAATGAAAACCATTTTTACTCTTCCGTAGCACGCCTAAGTGCCGATATGGAACTTCCTGTTTTTGCGCCAGAAAACGTCAATCACCCATTATGGATTGAACGTATTCGCGAAATGAAACCTGATGTGATTTTCTCTTTCTATTACCGCGATATGTTAAGTGAAGAATTACTAGCAATCGCACCGAAAGGGGCTTTCAACCTACATGGCTCATTACTGCCGAAATACCGTGGTCGTGCACCAATTAATTGGGCATTATTAAACGGTGAAAGTGAAACGGGTGTAACCTTACATAAAATGGTTGCGAAAGCAGACGCGGGTGACATCATTGCGCAAGAGAAAGTCACAATCACTGATACTGACACTGGCTTAACATTACACGCTAAAGTTCGTGAAGCAGCGGAAACATTATTAGACAAAACACTGCCTCTGATTGAAGCGGGTAGCTACAAAGCTGTTGCTCAAGATGAAAGCCAAGCGACTTATTTCGGTCGCCGTACTGCAGAAGATGGTCAAATCGATTGGAACCGTAGCGCAAAAGAAATTAACTGCTTAATTCGTGCAGTGACTGAGCCATACCCAGGTGCATTCACATATTTGGGCGCACGTAAAATGATTATTTGGCGCGCTCGCGTGTTGGATGACAACCAAGGTAAAGCTGCAGGTACTGTACTGTCTAATGACCCACTGCGTATTGCTTGTGGCCAAGGCGCGATTGAAGTTGTTAGCGGTCAAAGTGAAACGGGTCTTTACATGCAAGGTAACCGCCTTGCAAACGAAATGGGTATCGTGACTGATGTCCGTGTAGGTGCTAAACCAACTGCACAAGTTAAACGCCGTACTCGCGTACTAATTTTAGGTGTGAATGGTTTCATCGGTAACCATTTAACTGAGCGCCTGTTAAAAGATGGCAACTATGATATCTATGGTATGGATATTGGCTCATCTGCAATTGAACGCTTTATTGGTAACCCACGTTTTCACTTTATTGAAGGCGACGTCAGCATTCACACAGAGTGGATTGAGTATCACATCAAAAAATGTGACGTCATTCTTCCACTGGTTGCGATTGCAACACCAATCGAATACACCCGTAACCCACTGCGTGTCTTTGAATTAGACTTCGAAGAAAACCTGAAAGTAGTTCGTTACTGCGTGAAATACAACAAACGTATTATTTTCCCATCTACCTCAGAAGTTTACGGTATGTGTGATGATAAAGAGTTTGATGAAGACGAATCCCGCCTGATTGTTGGTCCAATCAACAAACAACGTTGGATTTACTCTGTTTCTAAACAGTTACTTGACCGAGTTATTTGGGCATACGGTGCGAAAGAAGGCCTGAAATTCACCTTGTTCCGTCCGTTTAACTGGATGGGACCACGTTTAGATAGCCTAAACTCTGCACGTATTGGTAGTTCACGTGCGATTACTCAGCTGATTTTAAACTTAGTTGAAGGCTCGCCAATCAAATTGGTTGACGGTGGTGCACAGAAACGTTGCTTTACGGATATTAAAGACGGTATCGAAGCACTGTTCCGCATTATCGAAAACAAAGACGGCAAATGTGATGGGCAAATCATCAACATCGGTAACCCAACGAACGAAGCAAGTATTCGTGAACTAGCAGAAATGCTATTAGCAAGCTTTGAAAATCATCCAGAGCGCAGCAAGTTCCCTCCGTTTGCGGGCTTCCGTGAAATTGAAAGCAGCAGCTACTACGGCCAAGGCTATCAAGATGTCGAGCACCGTAAACCAAGTGTTGAGAACGCGCGTCGTCTACTTGACTGGGTTCCGACTATCGACATGAAAGATACCATCGAAGAAACGTTAGATTTCTTCTTACAGGGTGCTGTTGAAGAGTTAGGTAACAAAGACTAATGAAAAAAGTTGGCTTGAGAATTGATGTGGATACCTACCAAGGTACGCTAAAAGGGGTTCCACAATTACTCAAAGTGCTTAAAGAGCACAACATTCAGGCCAGCTTTTTCTTCAGTGTAGGACCCGATAACATGGGGCGCCATTTATGGCGCCTTTTGCGTCCTAAATTTCTGTGGAAAATGCTCAGGTCTAATGCAGCATCCCTGTATGGGTTAGATATATTATTAGCGGGTACAGCATGGCCAGGCAAAAAAATTGCTAAAGATTTAGGCTACTTGATGAAACAAACTTTGGATGCAGGCCATGAAGTTGGCTTACATGCATGGGATCATCAAGGCTGGCAAGCCAAAGTGGCTAAATGGAGTGAGGTCCAACTCGCTGAGCAAGTTAAGCTTGGTGTGGATGCCCTTGAGTGCGCAATTGGGCAGCGTGTTACCTGCTCTGCGGTTGCGGGCTGGCGAGGCGATGAGCGTGTGTTAGAGGTTAAACAAAAGTTTAATTTTGACTATAACAGCGATTGTCGTGGGAAATTTCCTTTCAGGCCTATTTTGCGTGATGGTTCGTTAGGGACGGTGCAAATTCCTGTCACATTACCGACTTACGATGAAGTCGTTGGAACGGTAGTTGCTGACGAAGCATTCAATGATTATATTCTTCAAGCGATTAAAGATGATAGCGGTGTTCCCGTTTATACTATCCACACTGAAGTGGAAGGAATGTCTAAGTCAGAACAATTTTCACAATTATTGGAACGAATTTCACAAGAAGAAATCCAATTCTGTACATTAAGCGAATTGCTACCTGACGATCTGAATTCATTACCAAAGGGGCGAGTGGTGAGAGCACCGTTCCCAGGACGTGAAGGTTGGCTGGGTTGCCAAGAAGAGGAATAAACACACCATGTTAAATAATCGAGCGAGCAAAGTAGGAGCCTCTCTGCTGGCTCTTTTTTTTATCCTAACCTATTTCTTGCCGTTGAATAGTCGTTTACTTTGGCAACCAGATGAAACCCGCTATGCGGAAATTAGCCGAGAAATGCTTCAACGTGGAGATTGGATTGTTCCTTACATGTTGGATGTGCGCTATTTTGAAAAACCAGTGGCAGGGTATTGGATAAATAACATTAGCCAAATGATTTTTGGTGAAACGAATTTTGCGGTTCGCTTTGGTTCAGTTTTTTGTATTCTTCTCAGTGCATTGCTCGTCTATCGCATGGCAAAAATGATGTGGCGTAATAACCATGTTGCTTATGTTGCAAGCTTAATTTATATCTCAATGTTCCTTGTTTTTTCTGTCGGGACCTACAGTGTGCTCGATCCCATGCTATCGTTGTGGATTGCAGCCAGTATGTTTTGTTGCTTGTGGGCAATGAAAGCGAGGGAGGTCAAAACAAAGCTTGCTGCATGGGTTTGCTTAGGGTTAGCCTGTGGTATGGCCTTTATGACGAAAGGGTTCTTAGCCCTTGCTATTCCTGTCATTGTTATGTTGCCTGTTACTATTTACCAAAAACGGTTCCTTGAACTGATAAAATATGGCCCACTCGCTATTATTTCAGCAGTTATCATTAGCTTGCCGTGGGCGTTGGCAATAGCTAAGCAAGAGCCTGATTATTGGAATTATTTTTTCTGGATTGAACACATCAAGCGTTTTACCGCTGATGACGCGCAGCACATAGCTCCATTCTGGTACTATATTCCTATTATTCTACTTGGTGCGCTCCCATGGGCGGGGTTAGTACCTGGATCTTTAATAAAAGGTTGGAAAGAACGCAAATCAAGTCCTGATATGTTCTTCTTACTGTGTTGGTTTGTTGTTCCCGTTCTATTTTTTAGTGTTTCACGTGGCAAACTACCTACTTATATGCTGCCGTTTATGGCTCCACTGGCACTATTGATGGCAAAATATGGTGTTGATTGTGTACGAAATGGCACCATGCGAGCGCTAAAAGCGAATGGCATCATTAATATCATATTGGGGATTGCAGCGGTTATTGCCGTGATTGTAGTGAGTACTGTCATTAAAAAACCATTATATGAGCCTGACGAATGGTCGAAAATGGTTTTGGGTGTGGTTGCTTTCTCTATTTGGGCGATAATTGGTTATTTATGTACTGTCCTAAATGCTAAATATTGGCTGTGGGCGGCCTCGTGCTCCTTAGCGATCAGCCTATGTATTGGTAGCGCTCTGCCGAATAACACCATCGACTCCAAACTGCCGCAGAATTTTATTCATCAAAATCATGATTTATTAATGAATAGTAAGTATTTGATGGCAAGTAATGTAGGTGTAGCGGCTGGGTTAGCGTGGGAAACACAGAATTCCAATATTTATCTTTATAATAGCAGTGGTGAACTTAGCTACGGTTTAGAGTACCCAGATAGCCAGCATCGTATCGTTAAGCCAGATGCATTTGCACAGTGGTTAAGCAAAGCACGTAAAGAAGGGCAGGTTACGGTGGTGTTTTTATTAGGCCGTAATGAAGCTCTCCCTGATATACCTAAGCCAGATGAAGTCATCAAAAATTCACGTATGGCAATTGTGGTTTATCATCAACAATGATTGCGCAATTACTGTTGTTACTGCTTGTCAGTGTACTGACCTGTATTGGGCAAGTAGCTCAAAAGCAAGCTGTGGTGAATTGGCAAAGTGAAAAAGTAAATAAAACCGCATCAGCCATAAAGTGGCTGGTGTTGGCTGTTTTAATGCTAGGCCTAGGCATGTTGTTTTGGTTAAAACTCCTTGAAACCATGCCCCTGAGTATTGCCTACCCAATGCTTAGCATTAATTTTATTCTGATCACGTTGATTGGCCAATTTGTATACAAAGAGAAAACAGGGTTAAACCATTGGCTTGGTGTAGTTGCTATTATGATAGGGATATTACTCATGAGTATCAGCGTATGAATAAAGGCTATTTATGGGTGATTGGTAGCGCCTTATTAGTGACCGTAGCTCAGCTTAGCTTAAAGATGGGGGTAGTTGAATTACCGTCTTTTTCTTTAGGTTGGCATTGGTTGCAAGTTGATTGGTTGTTGGCAAATATCACCAGTTTAAGCATTATCTTGTTAGGGTTAGTGTGTTATGTCTTATCGATGTTGTGCTGGCTGTTTGCACTAAAATATATAGCCTTAAATAAAGCATATCCACTAATTAGCTTGAGTTATGTATTTGTCTATATCTTAGCGGTTGTTTTGCCTTGGTTTAATGAGCCAGCTTCATGGTTGAAAGTCGCTGGAATTGCATTTATCTTGCTGGGTGTTTGGTTAATTAGTCGCTCAACTAAACCACAAGATAGGCATTAATAGCATAATGTGATGAATTGTTTGTTTTTTATTCATCGCACGTTATGATATAAGTTAAATATAGCAATAAGATGGATGATTAAGGTGCTTTATGGTGATTAAAATACAACACTTGCCATTATTACTGTGCTTGGTTTTAATTGGTTGTTCATCAACATCCGTTAAGCGCACTGCGCCGCCGCCGTTAAAAACCCAGCTGTCAGACCCTATCATGACCATCGCTCAGTTAAAAGACCAGCTAGAACAATGGTATGGCACGCCTTATCATTATGGTGGGATGAGTCAAAACGGTGTTGATTGCTCAGGTTTTGTTTATCGAACTTTTAATGATCGCTTTGCTATTCAACTACCTAGAACTACCGTCGACCAAACACAGCTTGGTACGCGTATCGATAAAACGGATTTAATGCCTGGCGATCTCGTGTTTTTTAAAACCGGCTCTGGCGAAAATGGGTTACACGTTGGTATTTATGACACCGATAACACTTTTATTCATGCATCAACCAGTAAAGGTGTGATCCGCTCGTCAATGGACAACGTGTATTGGCGAAAAGTGTTCTGGCAGGCAAGGCGCATTTAAATGCGCAATTTTTTTCAGTCATTATGCTATCTTAAGAGCAAGTTTTGTTTTTAGGATAGCTTCATGTCAACATTGCGTTTACTCATTTCAGAATCGTTTGACCCTTGGTTTAACCTTGCGGTCGAGGAAACTATTTTTAGGCAAATGTCTGCCGATCAGCGTGTGATGTTTTTATGGCGTAATGCTGATACGGTGGTCATTGGTCGTGCCCAAAACCCGTGGAAAGAATGTAATACTCGCCGAATGGAAGAAGACAATGTTCGCTTAGCACGTCGCAGTAGTGGCGGTGGAGCTGTCTTCCATGACTTAGGCAATACTTGTTTTACGTTTATGGCGGGTAAACCTGAATACGATAAAACGGTTTCTACACAAATTATTGTCGATGGATTGGCTAATGTGGGCATTGTGGCTGAAGTTTCAGGGCGTAATGATTTAGTGCTCAATACGGAAAATGGCCCACGCAAAATTTCGGGTTCTGCTTATCGCGAAACGAAAGATCGCGGGTTTCACCACGGTACACTATTGATTAATGCAGATTTAAGCCGACTAGCCAATTACCTTAATCCTGATCCCAAAAAATTACAGGCAAAAGGAATTACCTCGGTTCGCTCGCGTGTTGCGAATCTTTCTGAACTAGTGCCTAACATCAGCCATGAAACTGTCTGTGAAGGGGTGATTAAAAGCTTTTTTGATCATTTTGGTGAAACAGTTAAAGCGGAGTATATCTCTCCTGAAAAACTGCCTGACCTGCCTAATTTCACGGAAACATTTGCCAAGCAAAGTAGCTGGGAATGGAATTTTGGCCAAGCGCCTGCATTTTCCCATTATTCAGATACCCGTTTTCCTTGGGGTGGGATTGAATTTCATTTTGATATTGAAAAAGGGGTAATTAGTCGTTGTCAGTTTTTTACCGATAGTTTAGACCCAACGCCCCTTGAGTGGCTGAGCGAGCAAATGTTGGGGAAAGTTTATCAAACTGAAACGATCAAAAAATTATGTTGCCAGATGAAGCAACAGTGGCCTGAGTTACAAGATCAACTTAACGATTTAGAGAACTGGTTAGTGCATGAACTAAGTTAAAAAATGAGCCGACATGGTCGGCTCAGACATAGACTTCAAAATACTAACAACTAATAGGAAGGAATGATCTTGAAACTAACTAGTTATGACAACTGCATGTCATAAAACTTTTGCATTCAGGCAGTTCACCAGTTTGACGGAATTTTGCTGGCGTCGTATCAAAATGTTTTTTAAAGATACGAGTAAATGTAGCTTGTGAACTGAATCCATATTGCAGAGCAATATCAAGGATTGGTAAGTTGCCTTCACGTAATGATTTAGCAGCCTCTAACAAACGACGTTTACGGACGTATTCGCCAAGCGTGCATCCTTTCATTTCTTTGAAAACACGCTGTAAATGCCATTTAGAATAACCACTTTTATCGGCTATTGTGTCGATTTTGATGCCTTCATTGCGTTGCAACTGGCTTTCAAGCCATTTCACGATATCGTTGACTACACTTTCTGACATATTTACCTCCTACTCAAGTAGGCTATTGTTCATTAATAACTAATAATAACTCACGAAATTAGGGTCTATTCTTCCTTTTTTTCCGATATATCGATAGGCCAAACGTGCTTTTTTTATATGATAATAACTATTGATATGATAGTCGTTGAAAAAATCAATGATTTAAACATACACTTACGTATGTTTAAATTTATTTAAATACAAATAGTTATGCTTAAATTTTGTTTTTTATTTCCAATAAAAAATTATTTTATAATAATCAGTCAAATATTTTGACTAAGCAGTTCTAATTTATTAACCAAGTAAATAATTGAAAAATTATATTATAGATTTTATATAACAATAGACAGGAAATTCCGAGGTAATTGTTTTAGTGAAAACAACTAAAAATACAGCATAATTAAGATTAAATATCATCTTTATCACGAATGTTAAAAGAATTAACGTTATCTAGATAAATATGTGGAAACGCAATATTTTTAAGAGCGATATTGTTGTTTATGAGGGTTATTTACTATAAAAAACCGAAGAAAGGGTTTTCGTAAAAACCATTTAAAATCAATAGGTAATAAAATTATAGGTCGAGTCATTTTCTATCTATGAAATATTAATCAGGTAGCTGTTCTAATTTTTGACGTATCTGTAACATCACTAAGGGAGTTCCTAGGCTAAAGTTTAGCATTCCTATATCATCGACGATGACTAATGCTTTATTTCGACCCGCGGGTGTCATTGAGATACCTGGAAGCCGCCAAATACTCTTTGCGCCCCCGAGAGTTTTTGCGCTCTCATGGCATACAACGATTAAATCAGGTTGTCCTTCGATAATGGCTTCGGGAGAAAGAGGCTGATATAGTTCAATGTTTGCCATCGCATTTTTAGCACCAATTGCGGTAATAAGTTTATCTGCAGTTGTATTTTTCCCAGCAATTAAGGGGATAACACCACCTTTATTGATAATAAAGAGAACATTTTTATTTATTGGTGATGTCTTAATTTTGCTAAGGTCACTCTGAAATTTTTGGATAAGTTGTTCCCCTAAATGGACTTGATTTATTTGTTTGGCAATTGTACGAATTTTTTTAGGAATGGCTTCTAATGTCATTCCGCGAGCAACTTTAATAACGTGTATTCCTTGGCTTTGTATATGTAACAGGGCAGAAGAAGGCCTGACTTGATCACTGGCTAAAACAAGGGTAGGTTGCATTGAAACAATGTGTTGAGGATTAATTTGTTTTATATCTTCAATAGTTGGAGGTTGCTGTTCTACAGAACCCGAAGTACCTTGAGCAATGATATTGCCACCGAAATTAAGGGCAAAAATAATTTCGGTGATATCATTCCCCAAAGACACTATGCGTTCTTTTGACCATGTACAATTTGAGATACAAAGTGTTATGAACATTAGAAGCCAATATTGCATAAAATAATTTAGTAATTAAATTCGATGTAAAGAAAGTATTTGTTGGCTCCACTGAGTTTGCTCAGGAACCCCCTCAGTGCGCTGCCCATACATTTGTATGATTTGGTTACCTTGATTATCGAAGACTTCTAGGCTTGTCACAAACCCGTCTTGTGTCGGTTTTCTCGTCACCCAGCATTCAGAAATACCATTCTCAATAATATGCAAATTGAAATCATTACTAGACACATTAAGCCAATCTGTTTGTGAGCTTTCAATTTTCAGTGGTGAGAGTTTGTTGATAACACCCGTGAAAATTTGGACGCATCCACGATTACCAATAAAAAGCATAATCTCATTTTTGGCTTGGTGGGCGAGAGAGAGTAACTGTGATAGTGAATTTGTTGGGACTTGCCAAGCGAGTTCGTTACTTACTATACGAAAAACTTGCTGGCGACTTAAATTATGCGTTTTTAATAAGGTGAAAAATTGATGAACATCGGACATATCGCGCCATTGTTGTTCAATTTGTTGCTTAGTTTCATCACTAATTTCGCTATTTGAAAATGATAAAACAGTATCGAGTTGTAGTGGGGGGTTATCGATGGACGTATAGTGAGTAATAATGTCTTGCCACACTTTCATGTCAGTGTGTTCACAGGAATAAACTTTATGTATGGCATCCCCATTCTTATCAAAAAATTGAATGCTGTGCCGAATGTCATTCCCTATTTGTTCCGAGAGCGTGAATATGGAATCCCATTGTGCAAAAAACATTCTCAAATCCAGTTTTCCTGGATTAAGGAATAGGCCCGCATGGTCACTAAAACGTGGGTTATCATATACGCCAGTTTGAATACTGACGGCGTAATTGTTGCGTGTAATGGCTTTAGCCTGGCCTATCGTTGATAGCGTATGAAGTAGTTCAGGTAAATGACCTGAAAGCCGTTTTACATTGTCATGACCAACTCGGCGATATAAAAGCTCAGCTTCAGTGATATTAAGCTGAGTAGCTAAATCCCGAGCATACTTATTTGGAAACTGTTGCTTTAACTGTAAGTAGTCTTTGTAATATACTGAGTTCACAATTATTTCCTTATTTATATTGTATCCAATAATAATTAGTTGGGCTTATTTACTGTGTTAATAGGCCCAACTAGCCTACTTAATTATTTCGTTACCATTTATAATTCAGGTTAAAATAGAAATTACGGCCTTCTTGTGGAACCCCCATGGAAGAAACGTAATTTTTATCGAACGCATTTTTGAGTGCTAAGGTAGAACTGAGACCTTTAATGAATTGGTCTGCTTGATAGCTAATGTAGAAGTCATGAAGGCTATATCCAGGATATTGAATGACTTCACGGCGATAGCGATCTAACTTCTCCACTGATTTTTGCCCAGGTAATACGTAAGTATCGTCCCCATCAAATTTGCTGCGTGCTGCAAATTCACCAACCCACCCAAGATTGACCCCTGTGTGTGCTATCGGTGCATTAAAACGGGCAACTAAGGAATTTGGGCGAAGAGAGGAAAGGGTATGGTGTGTTTCATCTTCTTTTCCAACAATGAGGTTATGGCTAATATCGAGGTCAAACCAATGTGTTTTATAGTGAACGAAGCTCTCAACACCTTTGATGGTCGCAGATGGCACATTGATATAATAAATCTTTTCAGGTAGCCAAAAAAACTTTAAGCTTCGATCAATTCTTTTTTTGTATTGAGCATCAAGGGCAATATGATTTTTGGCTTTAGTATGAAACACCGTGCTACCAAACTGAAGTGAGTCCCCTGTCAATGCTAGTTCGTCGAAGCTGAATTTCATACCTGCTTCAACTGTTTTATTTGTTTCAGGTTTTAGATCTGGTGAAGGGATAAAGTCCGATGTATATCCTATAAATGGAACACGAAAATGATGAGAGTTATTGTATAACTCTGCCATACGAGGTGTTCGGTAGCCTTCTGAATAGGAAGAAAATAGATTCAGCCAATGTGATGGTGTTGCACTCACAGCGAACCTTGATGACCAATTTGTATGACTATCTTCCGCGATATCTTTACGAGAGGTTTTATAATAAGTAAAACGTGTTCCTGCTGAAAATGTAATAGGTAAGTGGTGTAATGTGAGATCGTTGTTTAGCCACCCTGAACTATTTAATAGATGGGCATTAGGATAGCTGATTGAATACTCATTAGATTTTTGTTCTTGTTGATAATATTCGAAGCCACTTTGAATTGCGTTATTCGCCCAATTATTCATAGGTACTATGAAGCTATTGGTGAATTTGGTCCCGTATGTATATTGGTCTCGATCTTCTTCACGGTAATCGTTTGGTGTTTTTTTCACTTTAATGAGGTCTAACTGGTTAAGTGCGATACTTGAGTAGTAAAAGTCCCAGTTTGCCTGCCAATTAAGCGTATTATTGGGTGAGAAGTGTTGGCCAATGTGGATATCTCGTTGTAGTGAACTCCTTTCATGTGGGGTGTTTGGAAAGAGGGTTTGATTAAAAGATATACTTGGCTGTTTTTGGCCAATGCTGTTATTACGGTATTCTTTAAGTTGTATTGTGGTTTGATAGGCTGGGTGAGCAAACCACGTTGTTTTCAACATCCAATTATGAATTTCTTCATTGGTCTCTAGGCCTTGGGCTACGTATGGGTTATTGAGTTGTATTTTACGTTGCTGGTAGCTTAAGATGGTATCGAAAGTATCGACATGGCTAAACAGAGTTGCACCTGCATGATAGCTATGATCATTCCGGTTAATACCAGTGGTAACATGCCCACCAAAATGTTGCCCAGGTTTTAATAAATCAGATGCGTTGAGGGTTTTTATGGAGACGACACCTGCGAGTGCACCGTTACCATGGTGAAGCGAACCACCGCCTTTATGAACGGTAACTTTTTTAACTAGGGCAGGATCAATAAAAGTGGCATCAAATAAGCCAGAGTTAAAATCTTGGGTGACATTATCGATAGTAATTTTTACGCCTCGTTGATCATAGCCTCGCATTTGAAGACTCTGCCCATATGTGCTACCTGCACCCGTGACGAGTACCCCGGCTTGGCCTTTGAGTAAATCCAATACTGAAGTCGCAGATTGCAATTCAGGGGCTTGGGCATTAATAACCTCAACTTGCTGAGCAACAGCAATTTTTTCATAACTCAATGGCGATTGAGATACATACATAACGTCTTTTGCTTCATTTTGGGCGAGTGCAGTATGACTCGTACTCGAAATTGCCAAAGCGGTAGCAAGCGTTGAAAAACGGAGTTTATATTGGTGTTGAGGGTTAGAAATTGATGTAGGCATCAGTTTAAATGGCATAGGAAATCCTTTCCTTATGTGTGGTTTAAGCTGGCTGCCTTGATGATGTCTGGGTGGCGTGCTATAGATTGTCGGTATAACTTATTTATTTCGTTAGAATTAATTTACCTGAGCGGGTTTGCTTTAGTTGGTAAATTTCCCCACGGTGTAGAATTTCAACTTTTCCTTCCTTATTAAGTAGTTGCTGACTATCAATGATGTGTGTTGCTAACATCGCTTGGGTCGATTTTGCTTCAATAGGTACCAGAGTGGGGTCTTCTCTCTTAGCTAAAAAAAGATCCTTCGTTACCATTTGATTTGTCTTTTTTAATAAGGTCATAAAATTGTTCTCATGTGCTTTCTAACGAGTTGCGTGTTAGTAGTGAGAATTATTATCGTTAATGTATGGGGGGTCAAGAATTTTTTGGATTAAATTAAATGATTATTGAAAATTAATAGATATTAATATCGTGGGATTTATTGGTTTCGTTTTTTTATTTTTTTTGGTGATGTTTGAGGCTCGCTTTGGTGAGTGATTTACCAAAGCGAGAGCGATGCAGTGAAAAACTATTTAAAGCGGTGATCCACAGCTTGAGCAAGAATTTCAATCAGTTGTTCAGTATCATCCCAACCAAGGCAAGGGTCGGTAATAGATTGACCGTAAACTAATGGTTGTTCAGAGCTTACTTTTTGCGTGCCTTCAACTAAAAAACTCTCTGCCATTATGCCACTAATCGCGGTTGAACCATCTTTAATTTGCTCCGCTATATCCCGTGCAACCTCAAGTTGGCGACGATGAATTTTTTGGCAATTACCATGGCTAAAATCAACCACTAAATGCTCTGGTAATTCAAACTTACGGAGTTTATCGCATGCGGCTGCAAGGTCACCAGCGCTGTAATTTGGCTGTTTACCACCACGCATAATGACATGCCCGTGTGGGTTACCACTGGTTTGGTAGATGGTCATTTGGCCATTTTTATCTGGGGATAAAAACATATGTTGGGCTTTTGCCGCTCTGATAGCATCAATAGCAATATTAATGTTGCCATCGGTGCCATTTTTAAAACCGACAGGGCAAGACAGTGCTGAAGCCATTTCACGATGGATTTGACTTTCGGTTGTACGCGCACCAATTGCGCCCCAGCTTATCAAATCAGCAATATATTGACCCGTCACCATATCGAGGAACTCGGTGGCAGTGGCTAATCCTAACTGGTTAACTTCAATCAGTAATTTTCGTGCAAGGCGAATACCCGTATTGACTTGGCATGAATTGTCTAAATTTGGATCAGAAATTAAGCCTTTCCAGCCCACAACGGTGCGCGGTTTTTCAAAATAGGTGCGCATGACAATTTCTAAGCGGTCTTGATGGCGTTCTCTTAATGCATTTAATTTCGTTGCATATTCAATAGCGGCATCAATATCATGAATAGAACAAGGGCCGACAATCACTAGCAAACGAGGGTCTTGGCCTGATAAAATCTGTTCAATACGTTTTCGTGACGCTGTCACGTTTTCGGCAACTTTTGCGGAAATAGGAAATTCATCGGCAAGAGTTTGTGGTGTGATTAAGCTGTCCACTCTCGCTGTACGTAACTCATCAGTTTTGTGCATTTTTGTTCTCAGAAACTTGAATAGGCTGTCGCCATATAAGTGATAAAGATCACAATAAACGAATATGGCTTAATTTCAACCTCCAGCGTAAATTGAATGAATAATTTTTTTTATTTTATATTCACTAGAATATACGTCTTTGTAACCCCATGGTATCAATCACTTTGGCAGAAATTTCCTCTACAGAATAGTTCGTCGTATTTAAGTAATTGATTTTATTTTGTCTAAATAAGGCTTCGACTTCAGCAATTTCAATTCGGCACTGCCTAATCGATGCATAACGGCTATTTTCACGGCGCTCTTCACGGATTGCCGCTAATCGCTCTGGACTAATGGTTAAACCAAATAATTTGTGGGTGTAAGGACGTAACGCGACAGGTAACTGCAAATTATCCATATCATCAGCGGTGAAAGGGTAATTTGCCGCTTGAATACCAAATTGCATTGCTAAATAAAGGCTAGTTGGGGTTTTGCCACAACGGGAAACGCCAATCAGAATGACTTGAGCTTGGTCGAGATTTCTTAAGGAAATACCATCATCATGAGCCAGTGTATATTCAATGGCAGCAATACGTGCATCGTATTGGTTCATATTCTGCATAGATAAACCGTGGGTTCGGTTTAGCTTTGGCTCGGGTTCAAGACCAACCTCCTTTTGAATCGGAGCGACTAAACTTTGGACGATATCTTGGCAAAACCCTAAGCTCTGAGTGATTATCTGTTTAACTTCTGGGGAGATGATGGAATAGAACACCAAAGGACGGATCTGTGTTTCTGTATAAAGTGTATCTATTTTTTGTTTGATTTCTTCTGCCCGAGTCGGCGTGGTGACAAACGGTAATGTGTAAGAGGTAAATGAAAGAGGAAACTGCGAAAGTACTGCATGCCCTATAGTTTCAGCGGTGATCGCTGTGCCATCAGAAATAAAGAAAACAGTGCGTTGAACTTGGCTTGCCATCGTATTCATTGCTCCTAATTCGGTCATTATTATTAGCCTCTTATTGTATTTATCACTGGATATTGAGGGATATTATCTTTGTTTAAAGTTTAAAAATTAGTTTATCAGGGGAAGTATAGCCATTTTTTGAACGATTTTTAGAACAAAAAAGTTTTCTTAATTGATGGAACGATTCACCAGTCCATCTTCTCATACCGTCTGTGCTAGTCTATTTCACGAGGCGATATTTCGCCAACGAGATTTTTTACGATTTGTACTCTGTCACTAAATTGCTATAAAAGGATCGCTTTCAATGTCCACAAATGGCCTCACTCCGTGTAATGTACTTTGGTATAACCAATTAGGGATGAATGATGTTGACCGTGTTGGTGGCAAAAATGCCTCTCTCGGTGAAATGATCACTAACTTATCTGATCTGGGTGTATCCGTACCTAACGGTTTCGCGACAACCGCACAGGCGTTTAATGATTTTCTGGAGCAGAGCGGTGTAAATCAGCGCATTTATAACCTGCTAGATGAAACGGATATTGATGATGTGAACCAACTGGCTGTAGCAGGTGCTCAGATCCGTCAATGGGTGATTGATACTCCACTGACGAAGGAGTTGGAACAAGATATTCGTGATGCATTTGCTCAGCTTTCTGAAGGTGAAGCTGAAGCTTCATTTGCTGTGCGTTCGTCTGCTACTGCAGAAGATATGCCAGATGCTTCGTTTGCAGGGCAACAAGAAACATTCTTGAACGTTCAAGGTATTGATGCTGTTTTAGTTGCGATTAAACACGTATTTGCATCTTTGTTTAATGACCGTGCAATCTCTTATCGTGTACACCAAGGTTATGACCACCGTGGTGTGGCATTATCTGCAGGTGTGCAAAGAATGGTTCGTTCTGACTTAGCGTCATCGGGTGTTATGTTCACCATTGATACTGAATCGGGCTTTGATCAGGTTGTTTTCATCACCTCAGCTTATGGTTTAGGTGAGATGGTGGTACAAGGTGCTGTGAACCCTGATGAGTTCTATGTACACAAGCCAACCCTGAAAAATAACCGTCCTGCAATTGTGCGCCGTACCCTTGGCTCTAAAAAATTACAAATGGTGTATGCCAACAGTAAAGAGCACGGTAAACAAGTGCAAATTGAAGATGTGCCAGAAGGGTTACGCAATCGTTTCTCTTTGACTGATCTTGAGGTTGAAGAGCTGGCTCGCCAAGCACTACAGATTGAAAAACACTATGGTCGTCCAATGGATATAGAATGGGCAAAAGATGGCCATAATGGGCGTCTGTATATTGTTCAAGCAAGGCCAGAAACTGTGCGTTCTAATCAACAAGTGATGGAGCGTTACCAGTTAAAACAGCAAGGTCAAGTATTGGTAGAAGGCCGCGCCATTGGTCATCGTATTGGTGCAGGTAAGGTGAAAGTTATCCATAACCTTAGCGAAATGGATAGAATTCAGCCTGGTGATGTGTTGGTCACTGACATGACAGACCCTGATTGGGAACCTATTATGAAAAAGGCTGCCGCTATCGTCACAAACCGTGGTGGACGTACATGCCACGCTGCAATTATTGCTCGTGAATTAGGCATCCCTGCGGTAGTGGGGAGTGGGGATGCAACAGAGCGCTTACAAGAAGGCCAAAATGTGACGGTTTCTTGTGCAGAAGGTGATACAGGTTTTGTGTATGGCGGTGAGTTAGCATTTGAAATTCACAGTTCAGAAGTCAGCGATATGCCTGATTTAAACGTCAAAATTATGATGAACGTGGGTAACCCTGATCGCGCATTTGATTTTGCTTGTTTACCAAACGAAGGTGTGGGTTTGGCACGTTTGGAATTTATCATTAACCGTATGATTGGAGTTCATCCAAGAGCATTACTGGAATTTGATAAACAATCCCCTGAATTACAAGTTGAAATTCGTGAAATGATGGCAGGTTATGAAGATCCGATTGAGTTTTATATCGGCAAATTAACTGAAGGGATCTCAACTTTAGCGGCAGCATTCTGGCCGAAACGTGTGATTGTTCGTTTATCTGACTTTAAATCGAATGAATACGCCAACTTAGTAGGTGGTGATATTTATGAGCCAGAAGAAGAAAACCCAATGTTAGGTTTCCGTGGTGCAGGGCGTTACGTCTCTGATAGCTTCCGCGCATGTTTTGCGTTGGAGTGTGAAGCGGTTAAACGTGTGCGTAACACCATGGGGTTAACTAACGTTGAAGTGATGATCCCGTTTGTGCGTACTGTTGCACAAGCTGAGTCTGTCATTGCTGAGCTGGCGAAGCATGATTTAAGGCGTGGTGAAAATGGCTTAAAAGTGATTATGATGTGTGAAATTCCTTCAAACGCACTATTAGCTGAACAATTCCTTGAGCATTTTGATGGTTTTTCAATCGGCTCTAACGATATGACTCAGCTAACATTAGGCTTGGATAGAGACTCTGGTGTTGTTTCAGAGCTATTTGATGAGCGTAATGATGCTGTTAAAGCGATGCTTTCTATGGCGATTAAAGCGGCAAAACGTCAGAATAAATATGTTGGAATTTGTGGACAAGGCCCATCTGACCATCAAGACTTTGCTCAGTGGTTAGTTGATGAAGGTATTGATAGCTTATCATTGAACCCAGATACTGTGGTTCAAACGTGGCTAACAATCGCAGAAAACCAATAATAAAACGATTTATTACCATTAGTTGAAAAGGCCGATTGGGTATCTCCCAATTGGCCTTTTTACTCATTTAAAATACCGATAATTGCAATTGGTAATAACGATTATTTAATACGATAGATATAAAAAAGTAGCGAATGATTATGCATTTAATATGTCATGCGCATTATAAATATATATACATTAATACTCTTAATATGTGTAATAATATGAGTATTGAGTTAATCATTCGCGTGATTAATTAAAACGAAAGTGGGGAAGATAATACTAAAGGAGTATATTCACTTATTTAACGTAAACTGAAAATTGATTTCAATCAATGTTTGTAAACTGATGATTTAATTTGGATGTGAATATTATTCATATTGAATATTTAGGCAAAAAAAAAGCCTATCATGGGCTGACAGGCAAAGACTACACACAGCAATTCGTTTATATCACTACGCCTATAAAAGGTTGGCATAGTGATTAAATTTATTTGATTCAATAATTAGATAATAAGCTAATTACATTATACAATCATTAAGAACACTCTCAATATTAATGTTACCTATTGTTACGTAAAGAGAAATATTCAGTTGTTTTATGTTAACATAAATTAAGCTGAATACTAACGTTAGAGTGTTAAATATTGTTTCTAAATATTAATGGCAAGGAAATCATTAATGAAACAGACATGTCTATTGATAAACATATCTGCTTCAATTAGCTAAAACTATTTCTTAATCAAAAATTCTTCCTCAAGAAACTTTTCGGTTTCGCTTAGGTCTTCATTAGGAGGGGCGACTTCGTTCATCCAAGCCTTTAATAGGCTGTATGAAACCGCCAAAACAACAGGGCCAATAAATAACCCTATCATACCAAATGATAAAATTCCGCCGATAACCCCAACAAGGATCAGTACCATCGGTAAATCAGCGCCCATTTTAATCAGCCATGGACGTAGTACACCATCCATGGTGGCCACTATTGCAGCCCAAACCGCCAAAATAATGCCCCATGTGGTGTCGCCAGTCCAAAATAACCATAATACTGAAGGGATCATGATTAATAAGGGCCCTAATTGCGCTACACAGCAAATAAACAGCAATACGGTCAGAATAGCCGCATAGCTGATGCCAGAGAGTGCAAGGCCAATACCACCGACAATCGCTTGAATCAATGCGGTCACCACCACACCAAGTGCAACTGCACGAATGGATTGTGCGGCTAAGACAACAGCTGCATCACCACGGATCCCCGCCAAGCGAACGGCAAAATGACGCATGCCTAACATGACTGTTTCGCCTTTTAGGTAGAGTAGCCCACTAAAGAGCAACATTAATACTAAGTGGAAAACAAAGCGTCCTGCACTAATCGCTTGTGTGGCAAACCAACCTGCTGCTTGCCCAAAGTATGGCTGAATTTTTGCCAGCAGGGCATTACCGCCACTTGCTACTAAGCTGTGCCATGCGTAATAAATTTTCTCACCCACCATTGGAATGGTATTTAACCACTCTAAGTCTGGTAATGTGAGACTAGATGGCGATTTTGCTAGCTCAATGAGTGGGGAGCTATTCTCAATGATACTGCCGATTAAGATACCAAGTGGAATAACAAACAGCAGTAAAATGAGGAGAACCATCATTAAGGCAGCAAGCCATCTTTTATTCCATAGGCGCGCCTCGAGGTGTAATAACAACGGCCAAGTCGCAATGACCATCATTCCAGCCCAAACAAAACCCAGAATAAAGGGGTTAAGCACCCAAAAACAGGCCGCTATCATTAAAACGATGGATAACAGCCCGAAAATAAGTTTGGGAAGATCCAAACGTTTTTGCGATTTTTCCATTAATGATTGATCCTTAACAAATGAAAATTCTGCTTGTGTGGCCTTTTTTAAGGTGAAAATAACGTAATTATTTTTCACGGTTAAAAAAAACAATATTGTGATATGGTTCATGACGACAATGTCATCAGCGGCTGTACTGTCTTTACAGGCTGTGAATACCATTTTTCATAAACCTAAGACACTATTGTGCAACTTAAAATAAAGATAGTACATAACGAGTAATGCGAACACTAAACAACAAGAGTCATCGTTAATAATGATCCCGCGTATATCAGAAGCACCTCATCTCAGCCAACTCGTCATCACGTTCTTGCATGAGCTACAAGAACAAGGTTTTACGGGTGATAATGGCACCAGTTATGCAGAAAGATTATCAATGGCGACAGACAACAGTATCTACCAGTTGCTGCCCCAAGCTGTCGTTTTCCCGCGTTCCAGTGCTGACGTGCAAATTATTACACGTGTTGCTGGACAAGAAAAATACCGTGAGCTCACTTTCACACCACGTGGCGGTGGTACGGGAACGAACGGACAATCCTTAACAGAAGGGATTGTTGTCGATATGTCTCGTTATATGAACCGCATTTTAGAAATTAACCCTGAGCAGGGCTGGGTTAAGGTCGAGGCAGGTGTTATTAAAGACCAGCTTAATCAGTTTCTTAAACCTTATGGCTATTTTTTCTCGCCCGAATTATCGACCAGTAACCGCGCCACATTAGGCGGGATGATTAACACAGATGCATCGGGGCAAGGTTCGCTGGTGTACGGTAAAACCTCGGACCACGTATTAGGCGTTAAAGCAATGGTATTGGGAGGTGAATGCCTTGATACACGCGCTATGCCTATTGCTCTCGCCCAAACGATTGCGTCTGAAGATTCAGTAATAGGACGTATCTATAAAACGGTTTTAGAACGCTGCCTTGAACAACGTCAACTAATTGAAACAAAATTCCCCAAACTTAATCGGTTCTTAACGGGCTACGATTTACGTCATGTATTTAATGATGAATTAACGGAGTTTGACCTTACGCGTATTTTGACGGGGTCAGAAGGGTCTCTTGCCTTTATCACGGAAGCGACTTTGGATATTACGCCGCTTCCTAAAGTGCGCCGTTTAGTGAATGTGAAATACGATTCATTTGAGTCTGCGCTGCGTAATGCACCATTTATGGTACAAGCCAAAGCGTTATCGGTTGAAACGGTGGATTCAAAAGTCCTTAACCTTGCAAAAGAAGACATCGTTTGGCACTCCGTCAAAGCGTTAATTACAGATGTGCCAAACAAAGAAATGTTAGGACTAAACATCGTTGAATTTAGTGGTGACGATGAAGATGAAATTAATCAATTGACGGAAAGCCTGTGCCAGCGCTTAGATGAATTAATGGCAAGCAACCAGGCAGGCGTGATTGGCTACCAAACTTGTCATGATCTTGAAGATATCACACGCATTTATAATATGCGTAAAAAGGCGGTTGGTTTACTAGGCAACAGTAAAGGGGCCGCTAAGCCTATCCCATTTGTTGAGGATACATGTGTTCCCCCTGAGCATCTTGCTGATTATATTGTTGAATTCAGGGCATTGTTGGATAACCATAAACTCAATTATGGCATGTTTGGCCACGTGGATGCAGGGGTTTTACATGTGCGTCCTGCGTTAGATATGTGTGACCCGCAGCAAGAAATATTGATGAAACAAATTTCTGATGAAATTGTTGCATTAACAGCGAAATACGGAGGGCTCCTTTGGGGGGAGCACGGTAAAGGTTTCCGTGCGGAGTACAGTCCTGAGTTTTTTGGTGAGGTGCTGTACGGTGAGTTGCGCAATATCAAAGCAGCTTTCGACCCTGATAACCGTTTGAACCCAGGTAAAATTTGCCCGCCAGCGGGTTTAGATGTGCCAATGAAACAAGTGGATGGCATTAAACGAGGAACTTATGACAGGCAAATTCCTATACAGATGCGTCAAGAGTTTCGTGGGGCAATGGACTGTAATGGTAATGGGCTTTGTTTTAACTTTGATGTGAAGAGCCCGATGTGCCCATCAATGAAAATCAGTGGGCAACGTATTCATTCACCAAAAGGGCGTGCTACCTTGGTGCGGGAATGGCTGAGATTACTTGCCGAGCAAGGTGTGACACCAGAGCATCTTGAAAAAGGCATCACGCAAAGCCAACCATCATTACGCGGGTTGATTGAGAAAACGCGCAACAGCTGGCGAGCTAAGCAAGGGGATTATGACTTTTCCCATGAAGTAAAAGCCTCGATGTCAGGGTGTTTGGCGTGTAAGGCGTGTTCAACACAATGCCCAATCAAAATTGATGTGCCATCGTTTAGAGCGAAATTTTTAGCGTTATATCACGGCCGTTATTTGCGCCCAGTTCGTGATCATATTGTTGCGAATGTGGAATCAAGTGCGCCATTACTGTCAAAAGCGCCAGGTGTTTTTAACTTTTTTTTACGCCAAAACATTGTGCAGAAACTCAGTGAGCGCACTATCGGTATGGTGGATTTACCGCTATTTTCGCAGCCAACTTTAAAACAAGAGCTTTCAGGCCATGCTGCAGTATCCATGACATTAGAGCAGCTTGAAGGGATGGGGGCAAGCCAACGGGAAAGCTATGTGCTAGTGGTGCAAGACCCATTTACCAGCTATTACGATGCGAAAGTTGTTGCTGATTTCGTGCGTTTAATCGAAAAATTGGGTTATAAACCTGTGTTGTTGCCGTTTTCACCGAATGGTAAAGCGCAACATATCAAAGGTTTTCTGGCTAAATTCGCGAAAACAGCCCGTAAGACCGCAGATTTCTTAAATCGCGTGGCAAAATTGCAATTGCCAATGGTGGGCGTCGACCCTGCGTTAGTCTTGTGTTATCGCGATGAATACCACGAAATCTTAGGCAAAGACCAGTGCCAATTTACGGTAATGTTGGCCCATGAGTGGCTAATTACCTTGCCTGAACCACAAATTGTACAAACAAGCGCAGCACAGCCATGGTACTTTTTTGGTCATTGTACCGAATCGACAGCACTGCCAAATAGTGCGAACCAATGGGCGTCTTTATTTGCGCGCTTCGGGCATCAGCTTAATAATGTGAGTGTGGGTTGTTGTGGAATGGCGGGGACTTATGGGCACGAGGTTGCAAACCTAGAGAACTCAAAAGGAATTTATAACTTATCTTGGAAAGGGGCGATGTCGTCACTGCCAAAAGAGCGTTGTTTAAGTTCAGGTTATTCTTGCCGCAGCCAAGTAAAACGCATGGAAAATACATTAATAAAACACCCAATTCAAGCCTTGTTGGAGATTGTTTAATGATTTGGAAACGTCAATTTGATTTAACGCAATTAGCTGAAATGGCAAAAACTTGCATGTTAGGGCACATTGGTATCGAAATCACCAAAGTGGGTGATGATTATATGGAAGGAACGATGCCTGTGGATGAACGAACGAAGCAGCCTTTTGGTTTGTTGCATGGTGGTGCATCCGTTGTATTGGCTGAATCACTAGGCTCTATCGCAGGTTATATGTGTACTGAAGGTGAACAGCGCGTGGTGGGCGTTGAAATTAATGCTAACCATGTTCGCGCAGCGCGTTCAGGTATTGTGCGTGGCGTTTGCAAGCCCATTCATCTAGGTCGCCGTCAGCAAGTCTGGAACATTGAAATTTTCAATGAACAAGGCAAGCTATGTTGTACATCACGTCTGACAACCGCTGTGTTATTTGAGTAAATCCTTTCTTTGTCTACCTCGTTTTCGGGAAAATATCTCGAAAACGAGTTGTTGTTTTTATTAACTGACCCCATCTATATATTCAGATGAATGCATTTTCATTTTTCTCAAATAAATTAAGTTGTATAATAAATGCATCTTTATTAATTTGTGTCATTTTTGTGTATTTATTAGTACAAAATTGAATAAAAAATGCAACTCTATTTATCTGTTATTTTTCATTGTGTTAGGTGGGTTTTCGGTTGTTTTTGGTTAATAAATAAGCTCAATTTGAATAAAAAAAACGCTAAAATAGCTATAACCTCTTAAAACAAATGGTTGAAGTAGCATAGGTAATCATTACCATAGGGTAGACAGAGTTAATCTCCTGATAACAGGCTGAAAAGCCATAAGAAATGTGGGGTCAATATGACTGACGGTGTAGAGACATTTTCATTTGATGAAAACAATTGGCAGGGAGTTAGCCTGACACAAAGCGCTGCAAAACAAATCAAAAAATTGATGGTGCAAAACCCAAATACCAAAGGGCTTTCACTCGGCGTTAAACAGTCTGGCTGCGCGGGTTTCGGTTATGTTTTTGAAATGATCGAAAATCCAACCGACAACCATCTGTTATTTGAACTCGATGGCGCGCACCTTTATGTGCCAAAAGAAGCAATGCCATTTATTGATGGCACAGTCGTTGATTACGTCCAAGAAGGGCTGAATCAAATTTTCAAATTTAATAACCCGAAAGCCCAACATGCCTGTGGGTGTGGTGAAAGCTTCGGCGTTTAACATGTGAAGTCAGATTATGTCACAGAGCAATGTAGAAGTTGGCGATGATGTTCAAAGCTGGCTTGATGACCAGCGTTATAAAGAGGGCTTCTTTACGGAAGTCGCAACAGATGAAATGGCAAAAGGGATCAACGAAGATGTTGTCCGCGCTATTTCAGCGAAACGTAATGAGCCTGAGTGGATGTTACAATTCCGCCTTGATGCCTTTAATCACTGGAAAGGCATGGAAGAGCCCCATTGGCTCAAAGCTCATTACCCAAATCTTGATTATCAGGATTACAGCTATTATTCTGCGCCATCTTGTGGCTCGTGTGATGATACCTGTGGTTCCCAATCTGGGGCAACCCAAGCAACGGGCGTTGCCGAGACCAATAATTACTTAACGGCAGAAGTCGAAGAAGCTTTCAACCAATTAGGTGTGCCTGTTCGTGAAGGTAAAGCGGTTGCAGTGGATGCGATTTTTGACTCCGTATCAGTGTCTACGACTTATCGTGAGGATCTTGCTAAACATGGCGTGATCTTCTGTTCATTTAGCGAGGCTATCCAAGAATACCCTGAATTAGTTCAGAAATACTTGGGTAGCGTCGTTTCAAGCCACGATAACTTTTTTGCAGCGTTAAATGCGGCAGTGGCTTCTGATGGCACCTTTGTGTACATCCCGAAAGGGGTACATTGCCCAATGGAACTCTCCACCTATTTTCGCATTAATGCAGCCAAAACGGGGCAATTTGAACGCACCATTTTAATTGCAGATGAAGGCAGTTACGTCAGTTATATCGAAGGGTGTTCTGCTCCTGTTCGTGATAGCTACCAGTTGCACGCCGCGGTGGTCGAAGTGATTATTCATAAAGATGCCGAAGTTAAATATTCCACTGTTCAAAACTGGTTCTCTGGTGGGGATAGCGAAGAAGGCGGTATCTTAAACTTCGTGACTAAGCGTGCACTGTGTGAGGGCGAAAACTCTAAAATGTCGTGGACGCAGTCTGAAACAGGCTCGGCGATAACTTGGAAATACCCAAGCGTGATCCTTAAAGGGGATAACTCAGTCGGTGAGTTCTTCTCTGTGGCACTGACAAACGGTAACCAGCAAGCAGATACGGGAACCAAGATGATCCACATCGGGAAAAATACCCGTTCAACGATTATCTCAAAAGGGATCTCTGCGGGTAAGAGCCAAAACAGCTACCGTGGTTTAGTCAAAATCCTGCCAAGCGCGCAAAATGCACGTAACTTCACGCAGTGTGATTCCATGTTAATCGGCACGCAATGTGGGGCACATACGTTCCCCTATGTAGAAGTTAAAAATAATACTGCACAGCTTGAGCACGAAGCCACAACTTCACGTATTGGCGAAGACCAGCTATTTTACTGCTTACAACGGGGAATTAGCGAAGATGATGCTATTTCTATGATTGTAAATGGTTTCTGTAAAGATGTGTTCTCGGAACTTCCATTAGAGTTTGCCGTAGAAGCACAAAAATTGCTGGCGATCAGCTTAGAGCACAGCGTTGGCTGATCCTTATCGAGTTTATTTGCGCGTGAGCGCTAAAGGCATGTAAATATGTTAAGTGTTAAAGATTTACACGTGAGTGTAGAAGGTAATGAAATTTTAAAAGGGTTATCTCTGGAAGTGAAACCAGGGGAAGTTCACGCTATCATGGGCCCAAATGGTTCAGGCAAAAGTACATTATCGGCAACGCTTGCGGGTCGCGAAGAATATGAAATTGATAGCGGTTCAGTGACCTTCAAAGGTAAAGATCTCTTTGAATTAGACCCTGAAGAACGAGCGGGCGAAGGTGTTTTCTTAGCCTTCCAATACCCAGTTGAAATTCCTGGCGTGAGTAACCAATTTTTCTTACAAACAGCTGTTAACGCAGTGCGTGAATATCGCCAGCAAGATGCATTAGACCGTTTTGATTTCCAAGATTTTATCGAAGATAAAATTAAATTATTGGAAATGCCAGAGGATTTATTAGCGCGTTCAGTTAACGTCGGTTTCTCTGGCGGTGAAAAAAAACGTAATGATATCCTGCAAATGGCCGCATTAGAACCACAACTGTGTATTCTTGATGAAACGGATTCGGGGCTGGATATTGATGCCTTAAAAATTGTCGCTAACGGTGTGAATTCACTGCGTTCTCCTGAACGTTCATTTATTATTGTGACACACTATCAGCGCATTTTAGATTATGTAAAACCTGACTTCGTCCACGTTTTATATCAAGGGAAAATCATCAAATCAGGTGATTTCAGTTTGGCGAAAAAACTGGAGGAGCAGGGTTATGGCTGGCTTATTGACCAACAGTGAAAGAGCACAAAAGCGTGCTGAAGTTGCTGCACTGAATGAGCAAGCTATGTCACGCTTTGCGAAGCTATTCGAACAACGCTTAGGCGAAAATTCACAGCACGCAAAAAACCATTGGGAACAGGCTAAACAAGTCGGCTTACCTGCGTTTCGCCATGAAGATTGGCACTACACACCACTAAATAGCGTACTGAATACTCAATATCAGTTTAGTGATGCAGATGCCGTCGCGAGTGAATGTGAAAAGTTAGCCTTACCAATTGATGCTTACCGTATTGTATTAATTGATGGGCGCTATAGTTCAGCTCTGAGTTCTATTGATGTCGGGCCTTTCCAAGTGTCTCTGCTCGATAA
This sequence comes from Providencia sp. PROV197, assembly GCF_028479625.1. NCBI lineage: Bacteria > Pseudomonadati > Pseudomonadota > Gammaproteobacteria > Enterobacterales > Morganellaceae > Providencia > Providencia sp. PROV197. Next base: position 56,851 of record NZ_JAMPNZ010000004.1, on the reverse strand, counting down.
TCAAGATTTACTCCCTGCGCCAGTCAATAGCGAAATCTTTTTGCATTTAACGGAAAGCTTGGCAGTACAGCCGTTAGTGATTCACTTGGCCGCGAATAAAATAGCAGAAAAACCGTTGTATTTAATGAATATTTCGAGTGGCAAAAATGATGAACAGGCGATGAATATCAGCCAGTATCGTTATCATTTAACACTCGATACCAACAGTAAAGCGCAGGTCATTGAGCACTTTGTTAGTTTAAATGGTCAAGCGCACATGACGGGGAGTCGTTTAACCACCGAAGTGGGTGACAATGCAGACTTTAGCCACTTCAAACTCAATGTGGAAAGTTCACAGGCACAACATTTCGCCCATAATGATATTGTAGTTGGGCGTGATAGCCGCGTTAAAAGTACCAGTTTCTTGTTGGGTGCGGGTTTAACACGTAACCACACGAGTGCTCGTCTTGATGGTGAAAATACAGAGCTTGAGCTTAATAGCTTATTGTTGCCAAAAGATAGCGAAATTGCAGATACGCGGACGTATTTAGAGCACAACAACAGTTTCTGTAACAGCCGTCAATTGCATAAAGTGATTGCGATGGACAGCAGTAAAGCGGTGTTTAATGGGATGATCAAAGTTGCCCCAAATGCGCTGAAAACTGATGGCCAAATGACGAACAATACCTTGTTGCTCGGTGATAAGGCTGAAATTGATACCAAGCCACAGCTTGAAATTTATGCAGACGACGTGAAATGTGGCCATGGTGCGACAGTCGGTCGAATCGATGACGAGCAATTATTTTATCTGCGCTCAAGAGGAATTGATGGTAAAGCTGCTAAGCATATGATTATCATCGCATTCGCTGCGGAATTGACTGAGTCTATTGAGTCAGAAGAGTTAAAACACGCTGTGATGGCAAACATCCGCCAGCGCTTAGCGGAGGTTTAATCCCATGTCATTTGATGTTGCGTTAGTCAGGCAGGATTTTCCTGCCTTATCACAATCAGTGAATAACCATCCACTCGTCTATTTAGACAGTGCAGCGAGTGCACAAAAACCGTTGCAAGTTATTGAGCGCGAGAGTGAATTTACGTTACATCAGTATGCCGCGGTTCACCGCGGCATTCACACGCTCAGTGCCAATGCGACAACCATGATGGAAGAGGTGCGCCAAAAGGCCGCAGATTTCATCAATGCAGGTTCAAACGAAGAAATTGTTTTTGTTAAAGGTACCACAGAAGGGATTAACCTCGTTGCCAATAGCTACGGGCGCAAACATCTCTTTGAAGGCGACAATATCGTCATCACCGAAATGGAGCACCATGCCAATATCGTTCCTTGGTTTCTATTAGCCGAAGAAATTGGTTTTGAAGTGCGAGTGATCCCTATTTCAGATGATGGAACCTTGCAGCTAGATAAACTCAATGAATTTATCGATGCACGAACACGGTTACTGAGCTTCACACATATTTCGAATGTGCTAGGCACTGTAAACCCAGTTAAAGAAATTATCCAGCAAGCGCGTGATATTGCCTCGCAAAAAAGCAGTGAACTGGCAATTTTAGTGGATGGTGCCCAAGGTGCGATGCATCAACAGGTTGATGTACAGGATCTGGACTGTGATTTTTATGTGTTCTCGGGGCACAAATTATACGGGCCAACGGGTATTGGTATTTTGTTCGGGAAAAAGGCTATCTTAGATGTGATGCCACCATGGGAAGGCGGCGGGGCGATGATCCGCCAAGTTAGCCTAACTAAGGGGATTACCTTTGCGGATGCGCCTTGGCGTTTTGAGGCGGGCACGCCAAATGTGAGTGCAATTATTGGGTTAGGTGCCGCGTTTGACTATTTAACTGCATTAAATTTACGCGATGTTTTTGCTTATGAAGCGCAAATTATGGCGTATGCATCGCAAAAGCTCAAAGACATCCCGTCCATCAGGTTATACGGTAACGACCAACGTGAAGGCGTTTTGGCTTTTAACCTTGGTGAACACCATGCCTACGATGTGGGGTCTTTTTTGGATAGGTATGGTATTGCTATTCGAACAGGGCACCACTGCGCTTTACCATTGATGGAACATTACCACGTTCCTGCTATGTGCCGTGCTTCGGTGGGAATTTATACCACTAAAGAAGATATTGATGCGTTATTCAATGCGTTACAGCGTATTAAAAAATTGTTAGGCTAAGCACAAAGAAATAAGTGAATGGTAAAGGAAGTGAGTATGCCTGCATTACCCGATGAAAATAAATTATTACGTAATTTTGCGCGTTGCCAGGATTGGGAAGAACGTTATTTGTATATGATTGAGCTGGGTGGTCGCTTGCCTGAACTTAATGAAACACAAAAAAGCGAGAGCAATCTTATCGCGGGTTGCCAAAGCCAAGTGTGGATTGATATGCAGTTACAATCTGATGGCACAATTGCCTTTGCAGGGGATAGCGACGCTGCAATCGTTAAAGGGCTGGTGGCGATTGTCATTATTCTTTTTCAAGGTAAAACACCACAGCAAATTTTAGCGTTAGATGTAAAATCTTTTTTTGAGCAATTAGCGTTAGAACAACATTTAACCCCTTCGCGAACACAAGGGTTGAATGCGATGATCCGCACCATCTTAGCCCGTGCAAATGAATTAGTTTAATTTTACCGAGGGAGTAACCCAGCTCCCTCGTCTATTTCCCCCCTAACTTAGTGCTTTGTCAACGCTCTATCATCCAATAAAGATTTGTTCAATAATATTAGTTAACTAAAATATTCATTAAGTATTAAAGATATTAAGAATAGTTGCTATTATGAGCAATAATCATTGCATTATTGTAAGCACACTATTTTCCTTGGAGTAGGTATGAAAAGAGTTTTAACGGTGGCAAGTTTATTTGTCATGAGCGCGTTGTTAGCGCCAGCTCAGGCAAAAGAGTACCCATTACCTGACAGTAACACCCGACTCATCGGGGAAAATTACACGTATGTGGTGCCGAATGATGGCCGTCCCCTTGAGGCGATTGCCAGTGAGCATGAAATTGGCTTGTTGGGAATGCTTGAGGCAAACCCAGGTACTGACCCTTATCTGCCTGAAGCAGGTAAAGAGCTGATTATCCCTGCGCAAATGTTATTACCGTCAACGCCAAGAACAGGTATCGTGATTAACTTGGCAGAGCTGCGTTTATATTACTACCCTGCAAACAGCGACAATGTCGTTGTTTATCCAATTGGTATTGGTCAATTAGGTCGTGATACCCCAGAAATGGTCACGTCAGTCAGTCAATCGATTAAAGACCCAACATGGACACCGACAGCAAATATTCGTAAGAATTATGCAAAAGAAGGGATTACATTACCCGCTGTAGTGCCAGCAGGCCCTGAAAACCCAATGGGATTGTATGCCTTACGTTTAGCCTATGGTCGTGGCGAATATCTAATCCATGGTACTAACGCTGACTTCGGTATTGGAATGCGAGTAAGTTCTGGTTGTATCCGGTTACGCCCCAATGATATTGAAGCACTGTTTAAAACAGTTCCGAGAGGAACTCGTGTCCAAGTTATTGACCAAGCGGTGAAATATTCTAAAGAAGCAGATGGAAGCTATTACATTGAGGTGCATCAACCGTTATCCCGTTCGAGTCACGATGATCCACAAACCATGCCAATCAAGCTCTCTGATGATTTCAAGCGTTTTCTTGAAAATGAAGGGATTGATAAGGCTTTAGTACAAAAAGAGCTTGCTAGGCGTTCTGGAATGCCTGTACGTATAAATAATGATCAGGGCACTAATGAACCAGTGCATGAAAACCAATATGAAGGGCTAACCCCTATTGAGCCATTCACCATTTCACAGCCTGGCCCGATTTACGATGGTAAAATTGGCGCATTATTACCCACAAAATACCGCTCCTCTTTAGCTGCGCAATAATCAGCACAAAAAATAAGGGCCTATTTTCATAGGCCCTCATAAATACTATCAGCTTCTAAAAAGCGTCGTTTTAACTAGATAACGACCAATTCGAACTTATTTTTTGTAAGTACGAACTTGGTTGTCCAGACGCTGGTTAGCACGTGCTGCTTCTTCTTGAGCTGTCTGAACATCAGAGCGCAGTGACTGAACGTCGTTGCTCAGCTGATCAACTTTACCATTCAGAGTTTGTACGTCTGAAGAGAGTTTTTGCACTTCAGTGCTGTTAGAACAACCCGCTAGTAATGCTGAAGCTAATACGATAGAGCCCAGTAGAATTTTAGTACGAATCATTATTTTACCCTCTAGATTGATTATCTTGAAAATATAAAGAGCAAGTCACCAAATAATAGAGCCAAGACGATTATCTTTAAGCTTGCTATATCCCTTTAAAACAACCTAATGAAAATTAGGGTATGGCACTTACTAAGTCTTATGCTAGTACTTAATTTAAAGATTTGCTAGAAATACTTTACATTTAGTCGTAGGAAAAAGAAGAAAAATTTAAATTAAGATTAATGAAGGTTGTTATTTGAACAATCAAAGAACATTTTGTGATATTACGCTTAAATAGAGATAGGATATTTGCTAAAGAAACCTAAACGGGTAAATAGTTAAGTCAAGGTAGCACTAAATGTTAACTTAAAATAAAAAAGGCCGATAACTGAATTAACAACTATCGGCCTTTTCGTATTCTATAAAATATTAATTATAGAACGTGAACAGAAGAGGTATTGGTTGTTCCGCTTTGAACAAGTGCACCTGACACCATCACAACGGCATCCCCTTCAACCGCTAAACCGCTTTCTAATGCAGCACGTTTACCTTCACGGTAGAAATCATCCGTAGAAGTGAAACCGCCGACAATCATTGGGATCACACCTTTAACTAACAGTAACTGGCGTGCAGTTTCTTCATTAGTGGTTAAGGCAAGAATTGGCGCAGTCGGGAAGTATTTACGAACAGACTTCGCTGATTTACCACCGTAGGTCGCGACAACAATCAGTGGAACGTCTAGCTTTTCAGACATTTCAACCGCACCACGGCATACCGCTTCAGTAACACGTAAGCGCTGGCTTGGTTTTTGGTTATCAATACGGGTTGGCATCACGCGGTCAGTACGTTCACAGATAGTTGCCATAATGGTCACAGCTTCTACTGGGTATTTACCTTTCGCACTTTCACCTGACAACATAACCGCATCAGTACCGTCTAAAATGGCGTTCGCTACGTCACCAGCCTCAGCACGAGTAGGGCGTGGGTTTTTGATCATTGAATCTAACATTTGTGTTGCTGTGATAACGACCTTGCGAGCCTTAACACATTTTTCAATCATCATTTTTTGCGCGAAGATAACTTCTTCAACTGGGATCTCAACGCCTAAGTCACCACGAGCAACCATGATGCCGTCAGAGGCTTCTAAAATCTCATCAAAATTGTTTAAACCTTCTTGGTTCTCAATTTTAGAAATAATTTGGATATTTTCGCCGCCGTGTTTTTTCAGGTGCGCACGAATTTCTTCAACATCAGAGCGTTTACGGATAAATGATGCAGCAACGAAATCAACACCTTGTTCACAACCGAACACAAGGTCTTCTTTATCTTTTTCTGCTAATGCAGGTAGACCAATTGAAACGCCTGGTAAGTTGACACCTTTTTTCTCACCAAGATCACCATTGTTTAATACTTCACAAACCACTTCAGTTGCGGTGACATTGGTGACTTTCATGCCAATAAGGCCATCATCGACTAAAACAGTGTTACCTACTTTTAGATCAGCTGTTAAGCCAGCATAGGTGACGGCTACTTTATCTTTATTACCGACTACAGATGTGTCTGTGGTAAAGGTAAAGGTTTGACCTGCAACGAGGGAAACATCGTTGCCGCCTTCTAGTTTCATGGTGCGGATTTCAGGGCCTTTAGTGTCTAGCAGGATAGCTGCTTGCTTACCAGTTTTTGCACAAACAGAGCGAAGATTTTTGATACGTTGACCGTGTTCTTCATAGTCACCGTGGGAGAAGTTCAGACGCATGACATTCATGCCTGCATCTAAGAGTTGGGTCAGTTTTTCTTCAGATTCGGTTTTTGGGCCGATAGTACAAACAATTTTGGTTTTTTTCATGGCAGTCTATCTAAGGTTATAAAGGAAATCGGTATTGCCGCCGACGCTTAGTGCGCATGATAAAACTTGTTGCGCAACTCATTTATAAGAATAGGCGACAGTCTGGTATTAAATTCAATACTATAATGAAACTTGTCACAATTTGATTCTAATAATAGTGTAGTCGACAAGTTTCATTAAAGCTAACATACTGATTTATTGCTGGTGAAACCTTTCAGCCAGCGAGAGTATTATAGACAACAAAAAACTGTGAGACAAATCAAATTTTACTAAATTGAATGAAGAGATAGCTAAGATCAATTATTCGGTTGATTTTGTGTGGGTTATTTTGTTGCGCAACAAAATAAGGCAATTTTAAGTGACAATCAAGGAAAATATTGGAATATAAATGAAGTAGTTAGGAAATGGTGCGTCCGAGTAGACTCGAACTACCGACCCCCACCATGTCAAGGTGGTGCTCTAACCAACTGAGCTACGGACGCACTGAAAAATTAACCTATTGTGTTAACTTGAAATGGTGCGTCCGAGTAGACTCGAACTACCGACCCCCACCATGTCAAGGTGGTGCTCTAACCAACTGAGCTACGGACGCACTGAAATTAACGTGTTGTGCTAACTAGAATGGTGCGTCCGAGTAGACTCGAACTACCGACCCCCACCATGTCAAGGTGGTGCTCTAACCAACTGAGCTACGGACGCGCTTAAAACTTCTAGGTGACAACGGGGACGAATATTAACGTTATGCTGTGAATCTGGCAAGGGGAAAATGTAATTTTGCGACAGTTTGCTCGTATTTAAAACTATCTGGTGCGAAATACATCTTCCCACACAATTAATTGCTTAAAAAACTGGCAATTAGCGTGTTGAACGTAACAGAACAGCTTGCTCAGGTTGCTTATGGATCCACATAATTCGTGTTGCCATACCCACCGCTGCGGCGCTGAGTCCAATAATAAAGCCTATCCAGAAACCTTTGGGGCCCATTGCAGGTCCAACATAGTCGGTCAGTGCTAAAATATAGCCAGCTGGTAAACCTAATAACCAATATGCAGTGAACGTAATAAAGAAGATTGAACGCGTATCTTTATAGCCACGTAAAATCCCTGCGCCAATAACTTGCACAGAATCGGATAACTGATAGATAGCGGCATAAAGCATCAAACTAGTTGCTAAAACAACCACTTCTGGATTTTTGTTATACATCATTGCAATCGGTTCGCGGAAAACAGCGGTAAAAATTGCGGTAATTGTTGCAATCATTAAACCAACAGCAAGGCCAGTATAAGAAGAGACTTTCGCCGCCTCAGTAGATTGTTGGCCTAAGTTATAACCGACGCGAATTGTCGCGGCGATCCCCAGGGATAATGGGAACATGAACATGACTGAACTAAAGTTCAGTGCAACTTGGTGGCCTGCAACGGCAACAACCCCTAATGGTGCAACTAGCAGTGCAACAACGGCAAATAATGTAACTTCAAAGAACAACGCTAAGCCAATTGGCGTACCTAACACAATAATTCGTTTTAAAATTAATGGATTTGGCGATGTAAAAGGTACAGTCGGACGAATATCGCGCTGAGCTGAAGCGCGTTTCACGTACCATCTCATCATCATGCACATTGCCCAATACACAGATGCAGTCGCGACACCACAACCAACCCCACCGAGAGCAGGTGCACCAAAGTGGCCATAGATAAAGATATAGTTAATTGGGATATTGACCATTAAGCCTAGAAAACCAATCACCATCCCCGGCTTAGTTTTCGACAGGCCTTCGCATTGACTACGGTAGACTTGGTAGAATAAATACCCAGGCGCACCCCACATGATGGCATGTAAGAAACGAACGGATTTGTCGGCAAGTTCTGGATCAATGTGTGGCATGTTGCTAATAATTAGTTGGCTATTATAAAGCAAACACATAATACCCAAGGCTAAAAATAGCGCTAACCACAGACCTTGTTGAATTTGATCGCCAATTAAGTTACGGCGGCCAGACCCGTTCATTTGAGCAACGATCGGGGTCAATGCCATTAGTAAACCTTGACCAAAAAGAATAGCTGGCAGCCAGATGGAAAACCCAACTGCAACTGCGGACATCTCGATTTCACTGACACTACCTGCCATAACCGTATCGACAAACCCCATGGCGGTTTGTGAAAACTGAGCTAAAACGATAGGGATCCCGAGAGCCAACAAGCTACGCGCTTCTGTAAAATATTTCTGCACGCATACACCTTTATAATAAAAATAATGAAGAAGAAAAACGAGAAAAATAAATGATTTAGCAATAAATCAAAATGTTATTAAAAACCCTTTATTCTATCCCTTTTACCAATGTATTCCAATAAAGATATACTGCTTATTGATGAAAGAGCACTTTTGTCTCTTAGTGTATTTGATTACAGGTAGTTATTCAGTCTGTATCTCATCACTCAAATAAGATAGATCTCAAAAAATTCTTAGGTAAACTGGACAAATTAATTCACGACACAGAGAGTCATTATGTTTACAGGTATTGTTCAAGCGACCGCTCCAATTATTGAAATTACGGAAAGAGCGAATTTTCGCACTCATGTCATGAAATTCACCCCTGAATTACTGGTTGGTTTAGAAACGGGAGCCTCAGTAGCCCACAATGGTTGCTGTTTGACGGTCACTAAAATTGATGGTGAAAGGGTTAGCTTTGATTTAATTAAAGAAACGCTCCGTCTGACAAATTTGGGTGCGCTACAAGAGGGGGATGTTGTCAATATTGAACGTGCAGCGAAATACGGTGATGAAATTGGTGGTCATGTGGTATCTGGACACATTATGACAACCGCAGAAATCAGTAAAATTTTCACTTCAGAAGATAACCATCAAATATGGCTATCTATTCATGATAAAGCATTGATGAAATATATTTTACACAAAGGTTTTGTTGCCATTGATGGAATTAGCCTCACGGTTGGTGATGTTATCAATAACCGTTTTTGTGTACATTTAATCCCTGAAACGTTAGAAAGAACAACATTAGGGCAAAAGCGTTTAGGGGATAAGATTAATATTGAGATAGACCCACAAACTCAAGCAATAGTGGATACTGTTGAGCGAGTGCTCAACCAAAAAGAACAAGAAAAGTTATTGCAACAAGGAAATGACGCTGTCGAAAAGGCTAAATCAGAATAATTCATCAACAGCGGAAGAATATGAGGCTATAGTAGATATAGTCATACTATAGCCTTAATAACATGAAAATTTTAGAGTTGTTAGGATAAAGGTGTTTAATCAAGTGTAAAGTTGTTAAAAACATCAAGTCAATAACACCACAGACTACCAAAATAGCTAATTTGATTAAAACCTTGTTTTTTAATCGGTTACTTTTCACTAAAATTAACAGAAAAGCTGGCATTATCACGTTCAATCGCTTCAACTAAGCGCCTAAAGTGCGGACTGTTTTTGTGCATTTCGAGTGCCTGAGTGCTTTCCCACTCTTCGAAAACAATATAGCCGTTTTCTTTAGCCATAAGATCATATTGAATGCATCCTTTCTCGCGGCGGCTCAGCTTTGCTAAGTCACGAATGATTTCTCTCGTTAAATACCCATCCGTTCTTTCAGTTGTAATTTGGGCATACACAACAATACTCATTCCGTTCTCCTTATGTATTAAGAACTATCTTAATGGGTACTTGGTTTTTGTATTGTAAAAAAGCGAATAATCTGATTTTAAAAAGGCGGACGGGGTCATAGTAAAGTATCTTTTGAAATCTCGATAAAAATGAGATTGATCATAATAGCCTGTTTCAAACCAGCGATAAGTATCATGATCTATTACCATGTTTTTTAAAACGTGTTCTAAGCGGCAATTGATCTGGTAGCGTTTGGGTGTAATACCGTACTCTTTTAAAAACTCTTTTTGAATGACACGCAGATGAAAACCTGTCTCATCGGCAATATCGGTGATTTTTTTTGTTGGATTACGGTAGAGCAATTCGATGATTTCATCCGTGAAATGCGGTTTTTTGGTCGCTTTAGTTTGAGTAAAGCAATCTAATAGCTCTTTAAAAGATGAACAGGCAAGCGCTTCAAACCAGTTATCTTGCCAAATATCAGCAAGGGCAATGGGCCTATCCGTATAATTGAATGTCCGTTGGGGTAACAAAAAGCGTAATGCGTCGTGGCGAATACGCAATACCATGGTTTTTGCATGATTAGGGTTTGCTGTAAACGTATTGATTCTCGGTATGATGAGTTGAAATGAGTTAGTCGTAGAGTGGCCGTCAGCAGACATACAAATTGGATCCGATGAAACCCAAATTTCAGCCCCTGTCCCTGGAAAAATTTTAATCGCACTGGTGAACTCTTTGATAATCAAAATAGAACTAACAAAGCCTTTCAATTCATCTGGTGGATAATACTGTTTCAACATCATACTTGAGCACTCATTATTTGTTATGGTAATGATAGCGTTTTTTGACAAGAAAAATAACCATTGAAAGCATGAGTTTTAGAAGATAAAAAAATAAAATAGCTTTTTTTTAGTGAAATACGCTTTAATTAGGTAAAGGTCGCTAATGGATAATGCGTTAAACCGCATTTTTAAGCAAATATCACCTGCTACGGAATATGACAAAAGCGTAGTCAATGCCTACAGTTAGCTTAAGAATAATATATTTGATTAATGGGGAAGTGATAGTGAAAAACTGTACCGCATAGTAGCGGCACAGCGTATAACGAATCTAAAGGAATTAATTTGCTTGGCAATCAACTGGTTTTAACGTTTTTTCATCTTTGACAGCGCAGCGCTGCATAAAATAACCAATCGCCATTGGAATAATGGTAAAGGCCATCACACCCGTTGTTGCAAGAAGTGGGTCAAAAGTTAAAGCGGAAACTAACAAGCTAGCTAAGAAGCATAAGCCAAGTTGTAAAGCGTTTTGTAATGCCGCTGCTTTACCACTTGCTGTAGGGAAGGTATTTAATGCTTTTGAAACAGCTATTGGATACGATGCTCCGTTCATGGCAGCCATAAAGCAAAATGGAATTAAAATCATGGTTAATGATGGTTTAGTATAGATAGCCATGATAAATAATATAGACATGCTAACTGCATAACCAATTAAGAGTAGTGGGAATAAGATTTCAGCACGCACCTTGGCCAAAACAAGGCGACAACCATAGCCACCAACAATGAAAGCAAGTGTTTGGGGGATATAGCTCAATCCAATATCCGCTGGGTTAAAGCCCATATTACGTAGGATAAAGGGGGAGCCAGTTAACCAAGCAAAAAAGCCTGCACTGCAAGAGGCATAGACTAAGACGTTGCCACTAAAAATGGGAGAGCTCAGTAACTTACCAAATGAGATTTTGGTTTGAGGCTGGTTTTCATCTTCGTGTTTTTTTACAGAAATATTTTTGAGGAAAAATGTCGGTAAGAGTAATAAAACACCGACAGCCATTAAGATTAAAAAGATAGCTTCCCAAGTTTGGTGTTCAAGCACCCATGCACCTAATAACGGCGCAAGCGCAGGGGAGAGCGCGACTAATGGCATGATAGATGCGAAAACTTTTTGTGTGCTTGCTTCATCATAACGGTCGATAACAAGGGCTTGCCATAAAACGGCGGCGGAGCACACACCAACGGCTTGTAAAAAACGCAAGGTTAATAATTGTGTTGCTGTCGTGGCCCAAAAAATCGCTAAACTGCTCACAATAAAGATAGTAAGACCAACGATGAGCACAGGCTTGCGGCCAAGTTTATCTGAAAGTGGGCCCCAAAGTAGCTGAGCAAACGCGAAGCCTGCTAAAAAGATACTGAGAGAAGCACTGATAGCCCCTTCTGTTGTGCGCAAAGAGGTCTGCATTGCACCAAAAGCAGGCAGGTACATATCAATGGCTAAAAACCCCAACATGCTTAATCCTGCAAGGTACAGCATAAATCCAGGGGAATTTTTTTTCACAGTCGTCGTCATAATGATTTACTTATCTGATATTTAAAAAAATGTTAACGGTGATGACATTGTATAGGCTATTTTTTTGTCTTGTGAAACGGTAATATTTGGATCTTGCTATCAAAATATTTGAAAGGAGAGACTATGTGGTCAGCTCATGCACTTGAAGTAATTGATGCCGTTGCAAGAACGGGGAGTTTCAGTGGTGCCGCAGATGAGTTACACCGCGTACCTTCAGCAATCAGCTATACCGTTAAACAAGTTGAAGAATGGTTAGCCGTTCCCTTGTTTGAACGTCGACACCGGGACGTCATTTTAACCGAAGCAGGGCTGATTTTTATTAAAGAAAGCCGTTCTGTTATCAAAAAAATGACAGAGACACGTCATCAATGCCAACAAGCGGCTAATGGTTGGCGTGGGCAGTTCAGCATTGCAGTTGACTGCATCGTTAAACCACAGCGGACTGAGCAACTTATTCTCGATTTTTATCGCCATTTCCCTGACATTGAATTGTATATACACCCAGAAGTATTTAATGGTGTTTGGGATGCCTTAGCGGATGGCCGCGTGGATGTGGCGATTGGTGCCACCCGAGCTTCACCGATTGGCGAACGTTACAGCTTTCGTGATATGGGGTTTATGTCGTGGATGTGTGTCGCAAGCCCTGAACATCCATTAGCAAAAATAGAACATAGCCTAACAGACGATGAAATGCGTGCATATCCAAGTTTGTGCTTAGAAGATACTTCTCGAAGTTTACCTAAACGAGATACTTGGGCGCTGGATAACCAACGGCGTTTAGTGGTTCCCTATTGGGAAAATGGCTTAGCTTGTTTGGCAAATGGCCTTTGTGTGGGGATGGTGCCCGAACATCGAGCAGCTCCTTTATGCGCAGAAGGTAAACTGGTGGAATTGACATTAGCACAGCCATTTCCACCCAGCCCATGTTGTTTAACATGGGTAGAAAAAAACACCTCTCCCGCACTGAGCTGGTTATTAGATTATCTTGGCGATAATGAAACGCTCAACGCAGAATGGTTATCAACATCATATTGATTATCGACGATAGTCAATAAATGGTCCATCAGCAACTGAACGACGCTCAACAAGACGAGGATGAACTTCGATAGTTTGAGCGTCTTCGCGCTTATTCACTATACGGTCTAATAACATAGCGAACGCCATTTGCCCTAAACGCTCTTTAGGTTGGTGGATAGTAGTCAATGCAGGCGTAAAATAGCGCGCATTGCGCACATTGTCGTAACCGATGATTGAGATATCCTGTGGAACGCGCAAGCCCATTTCATCTGCCGCACAAATCGCCCCCATTGCCATGATATCACCACCACAGAAAACGGCGGTAGGGCGCTGTTTATGGCTCAAAATCTGCATCATCGCTTTATAGCCAGACTCAGGTTCAAAATCCCCTTGGACAATCCATTCGTCTTTTAAGGTCACTTTGGCTTCTTCCATTGCTTTTTGGAAGCCAGTCAGACGCCCAATCCCAGTATTCCGCTCAAGGGAGCCTGGGATCACACCAATATCACGATGTCCTCTATCAATGAGATAACGTCCTGCGAGATAGCCTCCATGGAATGAATTATCGATGATGCTATCGGTAAAATCCCCTCTCGATGTGCCCCAATCCATTACCACCATCGGAATATTGCGATAATCTTCGAGCATGCCAATGAGTGTATCAGGATATTCAGAACACATTACCAGCAGGCCATCGACACGTTTTTGTGCAAGCATTTGCAAGTAGGCTTTTTGTTTACCCAAATTATTATGAGAGTTACAGAGGATCAGTGTGTAGCCTTTTTCATAACAGCTGTTTTCAACGGATTCGATAACTTCAGCAAAATAAGGCGCCTCACTCGACGTCGCTAACAAACCAATTGATTTCGTGTGATTCACTTTTAAACTACGGGCAACCGCACTAGGTGAATAATTGAGCGCTTTGATGGCAGCCCAAACCGCAGCCTTGGTGTCATCAGCCACAAAGCGCGTTTTATTAATAACATGGGATACGGTGGTGGTAGAGACGCCAGCGCGTTTCGCCACATCTTTAATCGTTGCCATGGGGGAATAAAACTCCTGACCAACTATAGGTCTCTCTAAGAATTCTAGTTAAAAAATTACCTGCATATTGATGCATAGATCCTTCGCTGGCAATAATTTAGCGATTTGTTGTCGATTTTGTCTGATCTAGCGCAAAAACGAAAGAAATAATTGATGTTATAACATGTGATATAGACACTGGTTTCGCTTTTTTGGATGTGTATACTTAATAACCTTATAGTTTGAGTGGTTATTGTTAATTCAATTTTGTTAGGATGAGAGGAACTCATGGATACAGATGTTAAATATGGATTACTAGCTGCGCTGGGTTCATTAGCAATGATTATTTTTATTGCTGCACATATCTTCTAATTTGTGTTTCATCTTCATTGGGTGAATGCATAAGGGCGAGTTTTAACTCGCCCTTAATCGATCTAGAATAACTGTTTAATAATTAAGCTAAATTTTCTTCTACAAATTTCCAGTTAACTAGTGCCCAGAAATTTTCTAAATATTTAGGGCGTGCATTACGGTAATCAATATAATAAGCGTGTTCCCAAATATCTACTGTTAACACAGGTTTATCATCACCAGAGATTGGTGTTGCTGCGTTAGATGTGTTAACAATAGCTAAATTACCATCGGCTTTTTTCACTAACCAAGTCCAGCCAGCCCCAAAGTTTTTGGTTGCTGCATCCGTAAATTGTGCTTTAAACTCGGCGAAAGAACCAAAGGTTTTATTGATAGCGTCTGCAACTTTCCCCGTTGGTTCGCCACCTGCATTTGGTGCTAAGCAGTGCCAATAGAAGGTATGGTTCCAAACCTGAGCCGCATTGTTAAATACCCCAGCTTCAGAAGTCTTAATGATTTCTTCTAACGATTTACCTTCAAAATTAGTGCCTTTGATTAGGTTGTTTAAGTTAACAACGTAGGTATTGTGGTGCTTACCGTAGTGGTATTCTAAGGTCTCAGCAGAGATATGAGGTTCTAAAGCATCTTTTGCATACGGTAGAGCGGGAAGTTCAAATGACATAACGTACTCCTTGATTGCTTTTGTATCAAAACATATGGGTGTTTGCTCGTAAAGTGAGCTAAGTGTCGTACTTCATTGTTTATCTACAGTTTTGCCAAATGGCCTGTATGATTCTTAATATATTAATAGTAACACGATTAACCCTACAAAGGGTAAATGTAATCGCGTTAATCGCATGTTAACAATAAAATGTTTGAATAATATTTTATTGTTATTGGATTAAGTGATGTGTTCGGTTCTTGCATACAGAGAACATGTAGAAATAATAACGAGCGAGGGGGGTTCTAAAGGACTGTCATCAATGGGGGCAATATTGCAGAGGATTGGCATAATACTTTGAATTTTTAGTATTTATTTGCCAGTGGTTGACATTAGTTCCAGCCAATGAAAGTTCTAATCAAAAAAATGACATTGATGAAAATGATAGTTGTAAGCAAGTAGATAAAAGCCTTGAAGAAAAGAGGGGCTATGTCTGGTTGCACCCGATCTTTAATAATAAAAAATATCATAAATACAAAAAATGGGACGACTATTAGTAAGGTTGTAATGGGATTGCTATGCATAAGATTCATATTTTAGAAAAATATAATTCTATCCTTATTGCAGAGTTGTGCAAGTATGATGAGAGAGCTATGTGGGGCATATCAAGTAGATTTACGTTGCTAAGTATAGTTATACCGTATTTTATTGCTACCCTCACGTTGATTTATTGTTATTTGTTTAGATTAATGCAAAACAATTAGCAAAATATGAAGTTAAACATATTGTTAAAGACATCAAATTGGCAGATAGATCACCGTTAAATATAGACAATATACTCTTAGTGAAAATGATGTTTCGCTATAAAACAAGGTATAGTTTTGTTTGACTTGAATCATAAATAAGTCACAATAGTAGCAAATCAAAGGAGGGGGATTCCCCCTCTTTTTTCATACAATAGCCGTTGACATATTCAAAGCAAAATATCGTATTACGTAGTATATTTTAGGGCTAAAAATCAATTATCTAATTGATAAATAAGAATATACTAATCATGTTTAATGTTAAGGAAGTAAAAATGACAACAATTGAAAGAATTGAGCGCCAAATTAAAGAAAACCCAATTTTATTATACATGAAAGGTTCTCCAAAACTTCCGAGCTGTGGTTTTTCAGCTCAAGCAGTTCAAGCCCTATCTTCATGCGGTGAGCGCTTCGCTTATGTTGATATTTTACAAAACCCAGACATTCGTGCCGAATTGCCAAAATATGCAAATTGGCCGACTTTTCCTCAGTTATGGGTAGATGGCGAGTTAGTTGGAGGTTGTGACATTATTATGGAAATGTTCCAACGTGGTGAGCTGCAATCGCTAATCAAAGAAACTGCGGATAAATATCGCCCAGAAGATGACGCTAACGCGTAATCACTGAATAGTAATAAAAAACCGCAGTAGATAAAACAAAAGCTGTTTATCTACTGCGGTTTTTTTATTGTCTGTTTATTTTTCGTCTTCAATAATTGGCCAACCACCAAGTTTCTTGAATTTATTCACAATTTCGCAAAATAAAAGTGCAGTGCGATTCGTATCATACAGTGCACCATGGGCCTGTTTACCATCGAATGGTATTCCTGCACTGACACAAGCTTTCGCTAAGATTGTTTGACCAAATACTAAGCCACTTAATGCTGCGGTATCAAAAGTCGCAAAAGGATGGAATGGGTTGCGTTTTAGCCCCGCACGTTCGGCAGCATTCATGACAAAACTGTGATCGAAATTTGCGTTATGTGCAACAATTATCGCGCGGTTACAATCAGTATTTTTCATTCCTTTACGGATGACTTTAAAAATGGCATGTAGTGCATCATACTCACTAACCGCACCACGCAATGGGTTTGTTGGGTCAATACCAGTAAACGCAAGAGCGGATGGTTCTAAATTGGCACCTTCAAATGGCTCAACATGGAAATGCAGTGTTTCATCCATTGAAAGCCAGCCATCTTTGTCCATTTTTAGTGTGATAGCGGCGATTTCAAGTAGACCATCTGTTTTCGCGTTAAACCCACCCGTTTCAACATCAATAACAACAGGGTAGTATCCCCTAAAACGGCTTACTAGGGCATTTGGATTATTTTTTTCAGACATTAGGACTTTCGATTATAAAGTTGCTGATTAGCATATATTATGCCTAAATCAGGAAAAAATGGCAGAGAAACTCAGAAGAAAGTTTAAACGGCTATTTGACCGCTTAAACTTAGAAATAGTAAATGCAATTAATGGCCTAAACCTTTACTTGCGCTTTTGTTTTCGATCAATTCAATTTTATAGCCATCTGGGTCTTCAACGAAAGCAATGATTGTTGAGCCACCTTTAACTGGGCCTGCTTCTCGAGTCACATTCCCCCCTGCATGGCGGATATCATCACAAGTTTTTGCAACATCATCTACGCCTAGAGCGATATGACCATATGCATTCCCCATATCATAGCTATCAACGCCCCAATTGTAGGTCAGTTCAATAACAGCGCCTTCACTTTCATCACTATAGCCAACAAAAGCTAAAGAATATTTATACTCAGTATTTTCACTTGTTCTAAGTAAACGCATTCCTAACACTTCGGTATAAAAATCAATTGAACGTTGCATATCAGTAACACGTAACATGGTATGAAGTAAGCGCATATAACCCTCTTAAAATTTACTCAACATTTCTGAATCGATTTACCTATTAACTATTAATATAACGTGGTTAAATTGCTAAATACAGCGATAGCAGTTTATTTTTTGGTCAAATAGTGGTAATACTCAGTTTTTAAGAGTATATCATACCTTTACGATAGTTTTTACAGTTGAAGGGGAAGCGATGGCTGAACAACTTGAGTTTTTTGACATTCCTAGCCCTTGTCGTAGTATTTGCCAAACGAATGAGCAAGGTTATTGCCTAGGCTGCTATCGAACTCGTGACGAACGATTCAATTGGTTAAAATTTTCGAATGCAGAAAAACGCAATATCATTCGGTTATGCCGCCAACGCTATCTAAGAACGATAAATAAAAAAGTCGTTCAAGGTGACGTTATCGATAGTCAGCAACAACTTTTTAATGAATAACATTGGGAGATTATTGATTGATTTTAATCATATAGTTTTCATCTAAATTAATTCATCTAAATTAATTCATTTATAATTATTTTAATTTTATTAGTTTCCGTGTTTACATTTCAATTAAATTTTATTTATTAAAATTTAATATGCTTGAATTAAAATGAATTTCATATCGAATATTTTTAAGATTAACTATATTGTTTTGTTTTTTAATGAGTTATATTAAGTTGTATTTTCTATTGTTTCTGGTAATTACCATAAAGACTAAAATAGATAGATCCAAAAGAAGACTCCAGCTATTCTTATTAGTAAGAAAGTTTATAGATTATGGTATTTTCCTGAGTAGACTTTCCAATTTAAAATAGATATGTATTAACCTGATACATATCACTTTAAGCTGATGGAGATATCACTACAAATAGGTATTTGTTAGCTTTTACGTCAATAAAAAGTTGTAAACATAAAAGGAAATTAATATATAATTTAAAAAATAATATGAGTCTGGTATATTTTTTAGACATTATAATTATATAAAAGGAGGGTAAATTGGAATCACAAATAGGGACAGAGCTATCACGTGTAGTTCGCATGTGGAGAGCATTAATTGACCATCGATTAAAACCACTAAAACTAACGCAAACTCATTGGGTTACACTACATAATATTAGCCAGCTACCACCTGAACAATCACAGATCCAACTGGCGAAAGCCATAGGAATTGAGCAGCCGTCGCTCGTCAGAACATTAGACCAATTAGAGGAAAAAAAACTCATTTCAAGGCATACTTGTGCAAATGATAGACGTGCAAAAAGAATCAAACTAACTGAGGAATCAGAGCCATTTATTAAAACAGTTGATCAAGTGATTAACAATACGCGAATTGAAATATTAAGTAACATTAACCAAGAGGAGCTTGACCTATTGTCTCAACTTTTATTAAAGCTTGAAAGGAATATTATTCGCTTACAGAGTGATTCATGATATTTATATTATATCATGAATAATAAATGGATTTGTAATTATTTGGTTTATTATGTTTATTAGCCAAGCGTAGCTTTAAATAGTTTGAACAGCATATATATATAACCTATATACTTTTGCTTTAATCATTAAAGTCATGAGTGATATTATTTCAATGGATCAATTTTAATGTGCTATAACTATTGTGAATAGGAAAGGGGTTTAATCATATTGGTTAAAAAATGTGTCATTAACTAGTTTAATATGGAATTTAGTACTTAGAATAGAAAAATACGTTTATGGTAATATCAACATGCATCAATGTTGCGCAGGAAAAATAAGTCAGTCTTTTTAGTTTATACACAAATAATCTAAAGATTAACGTGCGCATCATTAGTTAATCAATGAAGATAATACTATATGTGATAGATAGTTGAATGTTATTGAATGGCAGATGATAAGTGATGTTCACCGACATTGTCGTCGGTGAACATGCTTTAATCATTAATATGACAAAATTAGCGAGGGGATACTGTAACTGTATTTCCGCTATTTGCAATCATGACACGTTGGCCATTACGAAATGTACTAGGATCTTGTTTTTGTACAACAACAATATTTTTACCGCTGTCTAAACGGATCTCTAGTTGAACACCTTGGCTTCTATTTAAGGCGCCTTGCGCTTGTTGCCCAGCTAGACCACCAGCAATAGCACCCGCTGCAGTTGCAAGAGTATTTCCTGTACCACCACCAATGGTATTACCTAATAAGCCACCTAGAACTGCACCACCAATTGCACCGATGACATTACCATCTTCACCAGCTTGAATAGTCACAGGGCGAGCGTTCAAAACAGTACCATAGGTCACAGTTTGAACCTGTTTTGCGTCATTGGCCGAAATAGTATCACCAGAAAGTGTACTGGTATTGACACAGCCTGATAACGCTGCAACTGCAACAACACCTACAAAAACTTTCTTAAGCATAATAACTCCTATGAGATTTGCTGTTTGTGGCACTAACATAGCATCGTATATTTGTTTTCACCATCAACACAACAACTATCAAAATAATGGTATTTAAAGCGATGGTTAGAATACTGATTCTGATTTAAATAGAGTGTAAACACTAGGTAAAATATCTCAAATTCAACATTATTTCATTGAGTAAGGCACGCTTTGTTAAACATACCTCACGAACAGTCATTTTATGAATGTCTTTCGCATTGATAGCTAAAACGCATCCGAATAGTGCCTGTTTAAAATTGAAACACTTTCATGTTTAGCAGATTATTTTATTGCAAAACATTATGTTTAGAATTTTAAATCCATATATTAAAAAACGCCATTTTTATTTAGGTTGTAAAGCAATTTCTGCTCTAAAAATAAATATTTATTATTCCTGCGAAGCAGCACGAGAAATTACATCGAATTGTTGACAAAATTCTCCTTCAAAGCACAATCTTTAATAACTGAAATTGAAAGCGAATGTACACTCTGAAGGAACAAGAATGATGATTAAGTCAGGTCGTTACATAGGGGTTATGTCAGGAACTAGTCTCGATGGAGTTGATGTTGTTCTCGCCGCAATTAGCGATAAATTTGTTGCAGAACAGTCCAGTTTGAGTGTCACATTTCCAATTGACTTGAAAAAAAGAATTTTAAACATCTGCCAAGGCCAAGAAACAACACTATCTGAAATTGGTAAGATAGACCGCGAATTAGGTTCACTTTATGCAGACGCGATTAATCAATTATTGGTAAAAACAGGGTTAACTTCGGCAGATATTATTGCAATTGGGTGCCATGGGCAGACAGTTTGGCATGAACCTGACGGAGAACAGCCATTTACTATGCAACTTGGTGATAATAATCGTGTTGCAGCGTTAACAGGGATCACGACTGTTGGTGATTTTAGGCGTCGGGATATGGCTTATGGCGGTCAAGGTGCTCCCTTAGTGCCTGCTTTCCACTTAGCCGTTTTAGGCCATCCAACTGAAAAACGTATTGTTTTAAATATTGGTGGGATAGCGAATATCACAGCGTTATTACCAGGCGCTTATGTAAAAGGCTATGACACAGGGCCAGGTAATATGTTAATGGATACTTGGACTTGGCGTATTAAGCAAAAATCGTTTGATAATGATGGTGAATGGGCTAGTCAGGGTCATATTGATAATTTGTTACTTAAAAACATGATGAATGATCCTTACTTCAAACGGTCATCGCCAAAAAGTACAGGGCGTGAATATTTTAATATGCAATGGCTAGAACAACATTTAGTCGCGTTCCCTTCAATATCTGCCCAGGACGTACAAACCACACTGTGTGAGCTCACCGCAGCTTCTATTGCTGAACAAGTTTTATTATGTGGTGGAAGTGAGCGGCTAATTGTGTGTGGTGGAGGCGCTAAAAACGCCTTTTTGATGCAGCGTTTATCAGCTCTGTTACCTGGTATTGAAGTAGCGGCAAGTGATAAGTTTGGTCTTAGTGGTGATGATATGGAAGCTTTGGCGTTTGCTTGGTTAGCAGCACGTACTGTCGCTGGGTTATCAGGTAATCTTGCTTCAGTGACAGGCGCGACAAGGGAAACCGTTTTAGGTGCAGTGTACCCTAAAAATAGTGACTAGAAATAATCGAATTAAAGGATATCAAATGAATGAGATAAGTGAAGTCGATCTCGCCTCTATTCGTCGTGAGTACACAAAAGGCGGTCTACGACGCAGTGACTTAACTGCTAACCCATTAACCCTTTTTGAATTATGGATGAAACAGGCGTGTGAGGCGCGACTAAGTGACCCGACTGCGATGTCAGTGGCGACAGTGGATGAAACTGGGCAACCCTATCAACGGATAGTACTGTTAAAGCATTTTGATGATAAGGGCTTAGTATTTTACACCAATATGGGAAGTCGTAAGGCACAACACCTTGAAAAAAATAATAAAATAAGTTTGCACTTCCCATGGTATCCACTTGAACGTCAAGTGAACTTTACGGGCGTTGCTGAACGTTTAAATCCGATTGAGGTGGTTAAATATTTCCACAGCCGGCCTAAAGATAGCCAAATTGCAGCCTGGGCATCTGAACAATCTTCTAAAATTTCAGCAAGAGGAATTTTAGAAGGTAAATTTTTAGAATTAAAACAAAAGTTTAAAAATGGAGAAGTGCCTTTGCCGAGTTTTTGGGGGGGCTTTCGTGTGGTATTTGATAGTGTCGAATTTTGGCAAGGTGGTGCTCACCGCCTACATGACCGTTTTTTATACCAAAGGGAAGGGGAAGGCTGGAAAATTGATAGATTAGCCCCTTAGGATCATGTTTTTTAGCTGGCACTTAATTGATATGCGCTTTATGCTATAGACTCGTTTAAGAAAATTGACAAATTATACTGGCGCGTTTGTGAGATCCATCAAAAACGCGTTGGCCATTCAAACTAAAGTAGATAGACAAAATACAACAGATGGAGTCATTGATGTCTAGCAATAACCTGATTAAACAATTGCAAGAGCGGGGCCTCGTTGCCCAGGTAACGGATGAGGATGCGTTAGCAGAGAGACTGGCGCAGGGCCCTATCTCTCTCTATTGTGGTTTCGATCCTACCGCTGACAGCTTGCATTTGGGACATCTGGTTCCTTTGCTGTGTTTAAAACGATTCCAACTAGCCGGGCACAAGCCTGTGGCGTTGGTAGGTGGCGCAACGGGCCTTATTGGTGATCCGAGCTTTAAAGCTACTGAACGTAAATTAAATACCGCAGAAACCGTTCAAGAGTGGGTAGAAAAAATCCGTAACCAAGTTTCACCATTTTTAAGCTTTGATTGTGGTGATAACAGTGCGCGTCTTGCTAACAACTATGATTGGTTTGGCAAAATGGATGTACTGACTTTCTTACGTGATATTGGTAAGCATTTTTCGGTTAATCAAATGATTAACCGTGAATCCGTTAAGCAACGTCTTAACCGTGATGATGTTGGTATCTCTTTTACTGAATTTGCGTATAACCTATTACAAGGTTATGACTTTGCAAATATGAACCATGAAATGGGTGTAGAACTGCAAATTGGTGGTTCCGACCAATGGGGTAACATTACCTCTGGTATCGATTTAACTCGCCGTCTTCATCAAAACCAAGTGTTTGGCATGACCGTTCCGCTGATCACTAAAGCTGATGGGACTAAATTCGGTAAAACTGAGGGTGGTGCAGTTTGGTTAGATCCGAAAAAAACCAGCCAATACAAATTCTACCAGTTCTGGATTAATACTGCGGATGCAGACGTCTATCGCTTCCTCAAGTTCTTCACCTTCATGGAACTCGATGAAATTAACGCGCTGGAAGAAGAAGATAAAAACAGTGGTAAAGCACCACGTGCGCAATACGTTTTAGCGGAGCAGGTGACTAAATTAGTTCACGGCGAAGCGGGTTTAGCGGCTGCTAAACGCATTACTGAAAGCTTGTTCTCTGGTGCGGTTTCTGATTTAACAGAAGCAGATCTTGAACAACTAGCACAAGATGGTATGCCATGCATCACTTTAGAAGAGGGTGCTGACCTGCAACAAGCATTAGTTGACTCAGAATTAACGCCATCACGTGGGCAAGCAAGAACAGCAATTAGCTCTAATGCGGTTTCTATCAATGGTCAAAAACAGACTGAGCCAATGTATGTCTTTACAGACGCAGACCGTTTGTTTGGCCGTTATACCTTGATCCGTCGTGGTAAGAAAAACGACTGCTTAATTAATTGGAAATAGCTCTGACTAACCTTTGTAATATCAGCCTGGGGAGTTTTCCAGGCTATACTCGTCATATTTCAAGTTGCATGGGTGTTAACTGAACTTAGCTAGCTTGATGACATGCTTATATATGTTCATCAGGTTATCTTCTCTTTTCGACGACATGCAATTTGAATTATTTGGGGTATATTCATATTAGCAATGGCTAATCACTGATTTCTCTTCATTCGATATAACAATTCTCTGGGTTCTTAATGAAAAGCGTATTATCAATTCAATCCCATGTTGTTTTCGGCCATGCAGGAAACAGTGCTGCTGCATTCCCTATGTGCCGTATGGGCGTAGATGTGTGGCCACTCAATACCGTACAATTTTCTAATCACACGCAATACCCTCAATGGACGGGAACCGTATTTCCTGCTCAGCATTTAACAGACATTGTTGAAGGGCTTGCTAAAATTCATAAACTTGAAATCTGTGATGCCGTATTAAGTGGTTATATCGGTTCCGCGGAACAAGGTGACGATATACTTGCGATCGTGAAAAAAGTGAAAGCTTCCAATCCACAAGCCCTGTATTTTTGTGATCCAGTAATGGGGCATCCTGAGAAAGGCTGTATTGTTGCTCCTGGCGTTGCTGAATTCTTATGTGAAAGAGCATTGGCGGCAAGTGATGTTATTGCACCAAACTTACTTGAATTAGAAACACTCGCAGGTAGAACAATCAAGACGGTAGAAGAGGCCATTGGCGCAGCAAGAGAACTTTGTCATAAAGGTCCCAAAATTATTCTTGTGAAACATTTGAGCCGTGCAGCCTATAGGGCTGATCGTTTTGAAATGATTTTGGTTACTGCGGAGCATAGCTGGCATGTTAGTCGTCCATTAGTTGATTTCGGCGAGAAGCAACCTGTAGGGGTGGGCGATTTGACGAGTGGCTTGATGCTAGTGAATTTATTAAAAGGTGAACCCCTTAATAAAGGACTAGAACATGTTGCAGCTGCAGTTTATGAAGTAATGATTAAAACAAAAGAAATGGGTGAGTACGAACTGCAACTGGTGGCAGCTCAAGATAAAATGGTTAATCCAGAACACAAGTTTTGTGCCACTCAGGTAGACTGATTTATCTGTTTTTGACTAGAAATAAAATAGCGCCCTAGTTTTAGGGCGCTATGATTGAAATCTTAGATTAAACCTTCTGCTTTTAGTGCCTCTTGGACATTCGGGCGTTTTGCAACTTTAGTAATGTAATCTTGTAAATGCGTTAAGCTTGATAAATCTAAGCCAACGTGTTTTGCCCATCCACTAACTGTAAATAAATAGGCATCTGCTACGCTAAAATTGTCGCCAGCAAAGAACGCCTGCTTTGCTAATACGGAGTCAGCATATTTGAATTTATTCAATAATACTTTGCGAGCTGTTTCTTTATAATCCTCAGGTGTTCCAGGGGTAAATAAAGGCGAGAAGTTTTTATGAAGTTCTGTTGAGATGAAATTTAACGCTTCCATTTGATGGTAGCGTTTCATTGAGCCAGCAAGAGCAATCAGATTTCTATCTGGTTTTTGGTCTGCAAGATACTGAACAATAACAGCACCTTCAGTAAGTTGATCCCCATTATCTAACACTAGAGTAGGAACTTGGCCTTTCGGGTTTATTGCTAAGAAATCTTCACCTTTCTCTGTTTTTTTCTCTTTGATGTTTACACGTTCAATCGAGAAATCTAATCCAGTTTCACGCAAAATAATATGTGGAGAAAGAGAACAAGCACCGGGAGCGTAATACAATTTCATCATAGGACTCCTAAGTTTTGAAATGGGTAATAATTAGCAAATAAAAATCTCTCTTGTTAAGTATATCACTACTTTCTGTTAGCAAATTGCCATCGGGTGCGAGTTATGCCATAAAAGGTGAATTTAAATAAAAAGGAATGTGAATAATGCCTTGTCGCGTAGATTTGGATATTCATACTGAAAATGAAAAAATCAAAGAGATTTAAGATAGTTACCTTATCGAATTAAAAACTAATTTGATAAAATTCTTCACTTATTGGCGCATAAAAATTAATAATAAATTTAAATAATAAGTGAGTGAATAAATGGGGAGTATGAGTCATAAGCTCAAATTTTTAGGTAAATTAGACCAAAAACTCATGGCACATACGCCAAGTAATAGTCGTGGCATTAAACGTTTTATTTTAGAATTTTGGTTTTTTGGCCTTATCAATGCACGTTCTTGTTTATTCGCTGGTTTTTTCTTTTTAGCACTATTTTTAGTGCCCGCAAAAGGTATTTTAGGATTACCCCGTTATGATGCCTTGCTGATTTTTGCTGTCGTATTTCAGGCCATATTAGTGTGGTCAAAATTAGAAACATGGGATGAACTAAAGGCGATTTGTGTGTTTCATTTGGTCGGATTTATGATGGAGTTATTTAAAACGTCCGCAACCATAGCGTCATGGCAATATCCCGATGCAGCATTGACTAAACTTTGGGGGGTTCCTTTATTTACGGGGTTTATGTATGCTGCTGTGGGGAGTTACATTATTCAATCATGGCGTTTTTTTAAAGTTAGAATTGAACATTACCCACCCTATTGGATGGCAACGTGTGTCGCACTGGCGATTTATATTAATTTTTTTAGTCATCATTATATTGACGATTATCGTTGGTATTTAACCGCCTTTATTTTTGGTTTGTATGCACGGAGTGTGGTTTTTTATACTCCACTTGATAAAGAGCGCAAAATGCCTTTATTACTTGCCTTTATGTTAATCGGTTTTTTTATTTGGCTAGCCGAAAATTTTGGGACTTTTTTCGGTGTTTGGCAGTATCCCAACCAAATTGGTGCATGGTCAATGGTGCATGCGGGCAAATGGGGAGCGTGGTCTTTATTGGTGATTGTCACCTTTACGATTGTCGTTCACCTTAAACATATTAAGGCGAACGTCACAGTGGCTCGTTAAGGTTACTTTGTCATAAGTATGTTGGTTAAGGAGATAATGATATTCCTTAACCAAGTAGCTAAGATTCAATTTCAATGAGAAAGCGGGATTTTTGTTGATGTTTTTGATCTCCCCAAGGCATCATTCGCTGTTTAGGGTAACTGGCGAAAAATAAAACGATTTCTTGCAATTATAACCATTTTATTTAGGGTGATTTCTCCTTCAATATTCTTATCGAAACGACTTGCAGTCAAATTTGTAATTGTATTGATAACAGATAATGCTTCTATGTTTTCATCATCTAATGCGTGTATTTCGGATATGCCTTGTAATGCATATGCAGTTGCTTTTTGAGTATTTTAAAGGTTTGAAATGCCACGAAAATTACTGATACGTACCATATCTATTTGAATGCTCATTCCTTTTCCCTTTCCTCTTTAATCCATAGACTATCATTTAGTGTTGTACAATTTTATAGAAAGTAGCTAGAAGTTACAGGTCTTGCCGCCACGCATCAATTGACAGAGGTTCGCCAAAGTGGCTCTCAATTAAACGGCGGGTCACATCGTGAAGTGGAGCGGCAAGTACTTCTGCTGTATTGCCACGCTCCACAACCTCGCCTTTATCCATCACAAGCATTTTATCACTAATATGTTTCATCATCCCAAGGTGTTGAGTTACATAGATATAAGCGATGTCATGTTTGGCTTGTAAGTCTAACATTAAGTTAATAATTTGCGAGCGCATTGACATATCAAGTGAGGCCAGTGCTTCATCCGCCACGATAATTTCGGGTTGTAAAATAAGCGCGCGAGCAAGGGCGATACGTTGTTTTTGCCCTGACGCTAGCATATGTGGGTAATATTCTGCGTGATCTGCTAACAATCCGACTTGGCGCAACGTTTGGATAATTCGCCTTTCACGCTCTATACCTGTTAAATCTGTATTTAGTTTTAACGGTAACTCCAATGTTTGGCCGATACGTTGTCGGGGGTTCAGCGAGGTACTAGGGTCTTGGAAGATCATACGGATACGTTGACTACGGTAACTATAATCACCAAAATTTAGACGCTGTCCGCGGATCATAATATCTCCGCTGGTGGGTTCTACAACCCCAGAGAGCATCCGGGCTAATGTTGATTTTCCTGAACCATTAGCTCCAATAATTGCCAGGGTCTGGCCTGCTTGTAAATTAAAGCTAATCGGCTTAACGGCTTGCAGTTCGTGGCGGTGGAACAAACCTTCACGAAACCGAAAGGTTTTCGTTAGATTACGGACTTCCAATAACGTTTCCATTAGGGTTGCTCCTCAGTATTGAGTGGGTAATGGCAAGCCACTAAATGGTTTTTGATATTACGTAGCTGTGGGGCTTCAATACAGGTGCGCTGTGCATAAGGACAACGTGGCCCAAGCCGGCAGCCAATAGGTAAATGTTCTAATGATGGAATTGCGCCAGGCAAGGTATTTAAACGGCCTTTATGGGGGATTGGGCTTTCAAAATCAGGAATAGATCGAATCAAAGCTTGGGTATAAGGGTGGCGTGGTCGCTGTAAGATATCTTCAGGTGTCGCACTTTCCACGGTTTGTCCACAATATAAAACATTAATGCGGTCTACTAATTTTGACATCATTTCCATATCATGACTGATTAGCAAAATCCCCATGTTATTATTTTGATTCAGCTTATCTAGCAGGCGGAAAATCTGTGCCTGTGTAGTGGATTCCATGGCATTTGTGGGTTCATCTGCAATTAACAAGCGAGGTTGGTTAGCGATAGCAATCGCTATCATGACTTTTTGGCACTCACCATCTGTTAGCTCATAAGGATAGCTGTGCATGATATCTTTATGATCTTTAATACCAACCCGATGCAAAAGCTCAATTGCACGACGTTTTCTCCAGTTAAAACGTTGCCACCAGCGGCCTTTATAAGTCCAACCAGGAATGGATTGAATGAGCTGTTTACCTATGTCAGCTGCAGGGTCTAAGCACGATTGTGGTTCTTGGAATATCATCGAAATATTGTGGCCAATTAACTTACGGCGCTTGCGGGGGCTAAGCTTTAATAAGTCAATATCTTGGAAGCGAAAGCGGTCGGCAGTAACGCGGATGTTATCTTTTGTTACGCCACAAATGGCTTTGGCAATCAAGCTTTTCCCTGAGCCAGACTCACCGACTAAACCGCGAATTTCACCTTCAGAAAGTGTCATAGAGACACGGTCAACGGCTTTGACAGGGCCGTTGGCAGTCATAAACTCAATCGTTAAATTGCGGATGTCTAAGAGCGGCATTATTCAACCCCCGCATTGATGGCTCGGTGTAATCCGTCACCTAGTAAGTTTACAAATAAAACACTTATCATGATAGCGACCCCAGGTAAAATTACTGTCCAAGGGGCAACATAAATCAATTCTAAGGTATCACCTAGCATAGCTCCCCATTCCGAAGAGGGTAACTGTGCGCCTAAATCTAAAAAACCTAAAGCGGCAATATCAAGAATAGCGATAGATAGCGCTCGGGTTAATTCCGTGACTAAGATAGGGGTAATGTTCGGTAATACGGTATACCACAAAATAAAAATGTTAGATGCGCCATCAAGGCGGGCAGCAACGATATATTCTTTGTCTAACTCATCATGCACCGCAACGTAAATTGTTCTTACCATTCGCGGTATCAATGCAAGGCAGATGGCCAACATGGCATTTTCAAGACTTGCTCCCATAAATGCGACAACAATAATCGCTAACAGTAAGGATGGGATAGATAAGAGAGTGTCGAGGATATGATTAAATACGGCAGATTTTAACCCTTTCGTCATTCCTGCAAGGCAGCCTAGAACTAAACCGATAACAGTGGCAATAAAAGTGACAAGGATTGCAGAGCCAAAAGTCGATTTAGTCCCGATTAATAAGCGGCTTAAAATATCACGGCCAAGATCATCTGTGCCGAAGAAGAAAGCAACTTCACCGTAATGTGACCACGATGGTGGCGTTAATTGATACCCTAAAAATTGTTGATCTAAGGCGTAAGGTGCGAGATAAGGACCGATAAAACACAAAATAAGCAAAAATAGCACACCAAAAAAGCCAACCATCGAAACGATGTCTGATGAAAATAAATTCCATACCACCCGCGCAGGGGATGGCATTTTCTGTTCACGATAAAAATTATCTGAGGACATACCAATCCTTATGTTTTAACGGGTCCATCATTGCGCCTAAAATATCGGATAACACGTTGACAGTAATGACGAGTGTGCCAATTAACATAACACCTGCAGAGATTGCGGAGTAGTCTTCTTGTCGGATAGCAGTGACAAGCCAACGTCCAAGCCCTGGCCAGTTAAACACTAATTCAGTAACCATGGTGAGTGTAAGCATAGTGGAAAATTGCAGACCCAGCTTTGGTATTATGGGGGGAATAGCATTATGAAAAATATGACGGCGAATTATTTTAAGGCGAGAAAGCCCGCGGATAGCCGCAGCTTTGATATAGTTTTCACTTGCAATTTCTTCAGTGCTGTTTCTCACTAAGCGAATGACTTCAGTCGTTGGCGCTAAGGCGAGGGTGAGTACAGGTAAAATCATATGTTCTAACACATTGATTATCATGTCTTTACGATAAGGTGATTCAGAGAGCCATGCATCAATTAGTGCAAAACCAGTGACTGGTTTTAGGTTATATAATAGGTCAATACGGCCTGAAACTGGAAGCCAGCCAAGATGTAATGAGAAAAATAAAGTCAGTACCAGAGCTAAAACAAATACAGGAACGGAAAAACCCAGTAAGGCAAACACACTAATGGCAATATCTGCGGGTTTGTTACGCCAAAATGCAGCAATAATGCCAAGGGGGATACCTGTTGTTAAAGCAAAAATAAATGCCAAAATGCACAACTCCATTGTGGCAGGAAATGTGTCTTTAAGTTGTTCGGTAATAGGTTCACCATTAATACTGGACACACCAAAATCAAAATGCAATAAACCGTCAAAGTAGAAAATATAGGCATCTAAGAGTGAGGCACCGCTGAGCGGGGCATTAGGGGTAAAGTAGCTCAGGCTAAAACTGACCAATGACAAAAAGAAGACGGTAACCAGTAATAACAAAAAGCGGCGCAATGAGTAAATAATCATGGTTGCCCCCCTTGTTTTTTCGGTGCCACTTTCGGTTTTTGTTCCATTTCACGATATACCCCTGCAAATGAAGTATTACCAAAGGCACTGATCACGAGTCCTTTCATATCATAACGATAAGCTTGTAATCGTAATGAATAGGCTAATGGTAAAATAGGTAAGTCCTCACCTAAAATTTGCTGAGCTTGATGGTAGTAATCAATCCGTGAGGCTAATTGTTGGGTCAGTAGTGCTTTATGCAGAACTTCATCAAATATGGGGTTACACCAATGACTTAAGTTAGTTTGTGAACCAATTGCTGCACAACTGAGTAACGGGCGGAAAAAACTATCAGGGTCGTTACTGTCTGTTGTCCAACCTGCTAATGTCATATCGTGAGTTCTATCCATTAGCTGATTCTCTTGGAAGCGGCCTTCTACTGAGCGGATATTCATGGTGATGCCAACTTGGGCTAAGTCTGCTTGAATAAGCTCTGCCATTTTTAATGGGCTTGGATTATACGATTGTGAGGCAATAGGCACCCACAAATCTAATTTCAGATTTTCTAACCCCATATCTTGTAGCATTTGCTTGGAAAGTTCAGGGTTGTAATCTGTAATTTTAGCTTGGTTATCATAAGCCCAAGATGCACGTGGTAAGATTGATGCTGCTGTTTCTGCGGTGCCATAATAAATCGATTGCATCAGTCGCTCATTATTAATGGCGTAAGCAATCGCTTGACGAACTTTGAGTTGATCCAGCGGCGGCTTGCTTGTATTAAACGCCAAATAGGCAATATTCATCCCTGAACGCATGGAGATGCGCAGGCGAGGGTCATCTCGTAGGACTTTTAGTTGACTCGCAGCAGGGTAAGCTAACACATCACACTCCCCTGTGAGCAGCTTTGAAATACGTCCTGTGCCTCCAGCGCCCATATCGATCACGACTTCTTCCATACGTGGCTGGCCTTTCCAGTAATGATCATTTCTTAGCAAGCGAACAAATTGGCCGGCTTGGTAGTCATCTAGCTTAAATGGCCCTGTACCAATGGGGCGCCAATCAATCAATTCTTGGCGATTAACACTTGATAGCGAGTCAGCATACTGAGCCGAGAGAATAGGGGCGTAGTGAGTCGCTAAATGCCATAAGAATGATGCATCAGGGGAATTTAGGCGAAATTCCACGGTGTAATTATTAATTTTGCGAATGCTTTGTACACTGCTGGCAAATTGCAGGCTATCAAAGTAAGGATAACGACCACCATTAATATAATGATAAGGATGGTTAACTTCAAACATCCGAGCAAAGCTAAAAACCACATCATCTGCGTTCATATTGCGTGAAGGGGTAAACCAAGGTGTTTCTTGGAACTTAACATCTTTTCTTAGGTAAAGACGATAGGTCGCGCCATTATCAAACACTTCCCAGCGTTCAGCGAGTTCTGGAATGAGACGATATGTAAATGGGTCGACATCCAGTAAGCGGTCATAAATTTGTGCGCCTAGCGGATCAACGATTAACCCACTACTGACGAGTTGAGGGTTAAAAGTTGTCACAATCCCATTCACACAGTAAATGAAACCTTTCTGGCGAATATCTGCAGGGACTTCATTAGCGACAATATCTGTAAACCGCTCTTGGTTACTGAGCGCATTGGCAGATGTAAGAATGAGAAATAAAAAGCAAAGAGTTAGTCGGCGCATAACACTGATATCGTTAACCTGAATTGACCTATTGTAGCGTAAAAAAGAGCAAACAGGGTATAAGCAAAAATTTGACGTTAACGCTGAACGAAAAGCAATCTAGATAAAACTGATAATAATAAAATTATGATGTTTATCATTGAAGTATGTCTGAATGAGAAAAAATCGCATTAAAAAGCTTTACAAATGACACTGATAACTATTATCATTCGCTTTGTCACTTGGGTGTATACCTATAGTGACAAGGCATGACATTGCTCACATTGCTTCCAGTGTTTTATTTGATAGCCAGCTTGGGTGCTGGCTTTTTTTTTGTACTTTTTATAAGAAAAGGCTACGGCTTGTCATTTTATGACTATTATGGCTGAGCAGGTTTATCTAAACCAACAAATTTTAAATCATCTTCTGTAACATTACCTTGTAGTGTACATAAAAAGCGGACGACACCGCGTTTTTCATCTTTCTCGATAATCATCATTTTTTCCGCGGAATAAGGTTTTAACCCATAGTTTTGAGCTGCATATTCATTAAATACCCATTTTTCGTCTAAACTGTGTCTAATCATTGGTGCATAAATATAGCTATTACCTATTTTTAGAATGCTAATTTTTGAGGATGTATAGCGGATGACTTCATCAAGACTTTGTGTTGTTTCAAACCCCCAAAAATAATACTGCCCACGCATCCCCATATAAGTAAAATTATCATACTTATCGAAGTCACTGTGGCTAACAAAAAAACGGTTAAAGGTGACAAAACCTGTTGGCGAAAAATGAAGGTCAACTGAAAGTGAAGGGCTATCATTAATGTTTGTATGTTTTAGTGTTTTTGAAATATCTTCAAGTACAGGGTATTCATTTATTTTTTTAAAAAAAGAAGCATCGCAATAGCTAAATGTACGCATCAATGATTCGGCATGGGTCATAGCAGACATCCCTAGGAGCAACCAAGGGATAGCAAATATGTTTAGTTTTTTCATAATAAGCTCCTTGTGCTATGCAATAGTATTAACATAAATACCATATAAATATATTTTTCGTTGTGGGGAATTATGTCAATATGTAAAAATAAATAAAAAAAATTGAAAAAAGGTTTTATATCCACATGATTTCCGTCTTTGAATAAAGAATTAAAAATAAAATCATAAACTATTTGGATAAAACGAATGTATATAAATAAAACGCTAATGTTTTCTTAATGCTGATTTTCATTGTTAATTTTTGTTTGGTCAATGAGCTTTAGTTATAGAACTATATGAATATTATATTTTTATTAAGGTGTAAAATGAAAAGTGAATAATCGTATTTCAATAAGCATCGGATAATGATTTGTTATTATGAGTAAATACGTAATTACATTAATAGAAACACTGAAAGTACTGAAATATTTAGTAAGAAAAAATATTCTCTGAATATTAATTAAAAAATAAGGAGAGTAAATACCTAAAACAATATCGCTGAATATTGTTTTAGGTATATCTATTCATTTTCAATTTGATATTTTTTTACCAATCCTCGCAATTGATCATAGCTTAGGGATAGGGATTGGGCCGCTTTGCGTTGATTGTAGTGACTCGCGATGAGAGCACGTTCAAGTAGCTGTTTTTCAGTCTGTTGCTGCCATTGTCGCAAATCACAAGGGAGTGTTGGCAGAGTGCAATGTGCGGGCACGACGTCAACCTTGCTAGTGGGTGTCTCATGTAGCTCAGCTAGCTTTTCGCCAAATGGGTTGAAAATAATGGTGTTGACGGGAGTCGCTTGATCTCCATGGCGGTATACTGAACGCTCAATGACATTTTTC
Organism: Providencia sp. PROV197; assembly: GCF_028479625.1. Taxonomy (NCBI): domain Bacteria; kingdom Pseudomonadati; phylum Pseudomonadota; class Gammaproteobacteria; order Enterobacterales; family Morganellaceae; genus Providencia; species Providencia sp. PROV197. The sequence continues at coordinate 22,449 of NZ_JAMPNZ010000004.1, read as the reverse complement.
AATTCTCGCACATTTCCTGGCCAAGGGTATTGCAATAATGCTTGCTCTGCGTCAGGTGTAAATCCTGTAAAATGCGAACGTTTTAACTCCCCACACATTAAAATGGCAAAGTGTTCTGCTAATAATAAGATATCTGGCTGACGTTCGCGTAGGGGAGGAATACGGATGACATCAAATGCAAGCCTATCGAGCAAATCGGCACGAAATCTGCCTTGCTTGGCGAGCTCAGGTAAATTGGCATTGGTCGCACAAATCAAACGCACATCAACTCGCAGAGATTGGCTACCCCCAACACGTTCTAATTCACCGTATTCGATGACTCTTAATAGCTTTTCTTGCACTGACATTGGCGCAGTAGCGAGTTCATCAAGGAATAATGAGCCTTTGTCTGCGCGTTCAAAACGCCCTTGATGGCGCTTTTGTGCACCCGTAAATGAACCTGCTTCGTGGCCGAATAGTTCAGAATCCAGTAAATTCTCATTGAGTCCACTGCAGTTGAGAGAGATAAAGGCTTCTTGCCAACGGGGAGAAAGGTAATGTAAGCGGTCTGCTATCAATTCTTTACCTGTACCTCGTTCACCAATGACGAGTACAGGTTTGTTTAATTGGGCAAGTTCGGATGTTTGCTCGAGAACATCTAAAAAATTACTGGAAACTCCGAGGATCGTATCATTAGTCTGTTTCATGGTTATATTTACCAATAATTGGTTTATTTGACCGATAGTTTAACTATAAACGAAACCTACTTGATGTAAAGATTTTTTATTAAACATAATAAAATCAATTGATTATTTAAAATTTAAAAAGTTGGCACGTAGGTTGCTATGTTATAGGTAAGAAGTAGTTAGAAAGATGTACCAAAGATTGAGTATCATAAAATAAATTGTTTCACTTACGGAGCGTCAGATTGGCTGGAAGCCACATCAGGTCAGGCGCTGCAGAAATGATAAATCCATCAAGAGGAAATAAATAATGGGTATTTTTTCACGTTTTGCCGACATCATTAATGCAAATATCGCTTCACTGCTAGATAAAGCTGAAGATCCGCAAAAAATGATCCGCCTGATGATTCAGGAAATGGAAGACATGTTAGTTGAAATTCGCTCAACGTCTGCGCGTACGTTAGCAGAGAAAAAAGGCTTAGAACGCCGTATCGAAATGGGCGAAAAACAAGTTGCAGATTGGCAAGAAAAAGCTGAATTAGCTCTGGTCAAGGACAAAGAAGATTTAGCGCGTGCGGCGTTAATTGAAAAGCAAAAAGTCAGTGCAATGGTTGATACATTAAAACATGAACTGATTATTGTTGATGAAACATTGACTCGCTTAAAAGGTGAAATTTCAGAATTAGAAAATAAATTGCAAGAGACGCGTGCGAAGCAGCAATCTATGGTAGTTCGAATGGAAGCTGCGCAATCTAGCCGTAATGTTCGCCGTCAATTAGACAGTGGTAAAATGGATGAGGCAATGGCTCGTTTTGAGCAGTTTGAGCGCCGTATTGACCATATGGAAGGTGAAGCGCAAAGTTATGGTATTGGAAAACAAAAATCACTGGATCAGCAATTTGCTGAGCTTAAAGCGGATGATGAAATTAGCGCACAGTTAGCGGCACTTAAAGCTAAAATTAATAAAGACCAGTAATTGTATTTTGCCACTTTGGTGTTTTGTGCCAGAGTGGCAAATAGACTAACCATATTGATAAGGAAATGTGATGGGCTACGTTTTACTGTCTCTCGTATTAATCATTTTTGTTATTTTTGTTCTGCCTGTTTGGTTGTGGTTGCACTACAGCAAAAAAAATAACGGACAGGGGAGCCAGCTAACTGAAAATGAAGTGCAGCGTTTAATGCAACTTGCTGAGCAAGCTTCGCGCATGCAACAACGTATTAAGACACTTGAAGATATTTTGGATGCAGAACACCCGAATTGGAGGCAAAAATAATGACTCAACTTCGCAACCGTAAACTTTACCGTTTGTCAGACAGACGCGTGTTTGGTGGTGTCTGTTCTGGTATTGCGGAATATTTAGAATTACCTGTTGCGTTGGTCAGGGCACTGGCCGTATTGGCTTTATTTGTGAGCTTTGGTATCACATTAATTCTTTATATTGTTATGTGTTTTGTGGTGGAAACCGCACCAAGTGGGTATCGATCTGAGCAAGATATTGGTCCTGAAGTTAGCAGCTTGATTAATCAAATCGATATGCAACTGAAATCAGGTGAAATGAAGCTACGCCAAATTGAGCGTTATGTCACTTCAGACACCTATACTGTAAACAGTAAATTCCGCGATTTATAATCATTATATAGCCATCACAAAAAGGGGTGAGGTTTTGACCAAATCCCTTTTATTTTTGTGTATAGGAAATTGGGGTACACAATATGCCGAACATACCGCATCAGCAAATTAAAAAATATGCAAAACAACGTATTTTAGCGAAAGCGTTTAAGCTTCTTTTTGTGTTCTTACTCACATATGGCCCCGCAGGCCTAGTAGGGAGAGTCATCAAATTGTTGAGCAGCAAATGGATAATTAACCTGCTCATCAAACGTTTAAGCTAATACAGTTTGTTTTATGCCAAATTATTGCGCAAAATAATAAGTAAGTTTAAGCGTAATTTCTAACGGTAAGTCTCGGGAGGAGCATGAAACGCCTGCAAAATGAATTGACGGACTTGATGAACCGAAGCGTTGATCGTCATGTCAGACTGGCAGTAACGGGGCTAAGTCGTAGTGGTAAAACTGCGTTTATTACTTCGCTGGTTAATCAGTTATTAAATGTGAATACAGGGGCTCGCTTGCCACTTTTTTCAGCGGCAAGAGACAAGCGGTTATTAGGTGTAAAACGCATTCCTCACCGTGATTTATCTGTACCGCGTTTTGCTTATGATGAAGGAATTGCATCCTTATATGGTCAACCCCCTGAGTGGCCAACACCAACCCGTGGCGTCAGCGAAATTCGTTTGAAATTACATTATCGCTCTGATGACTCTTTTTTGCGCCATTTTGTTGATAATTCATCCCTATATTTAGAAATTGTTGATTACCCAGGTGAATGGTTGCTAGATCTGCCGATGTTAGATCTCAGTTTTATCGATTGGTCAGAGCAAATGAATATACTGATCAAGGGGAAAAGGGCGCATTTAGCCCAAGATTGGTTAGCCCTATGTGAACGATGTGACCCATTAGCGCCAGTTGATGAAAATTTATTGGCTGAAATTTCTAAAGCCTATACGCAGTATTTAGTTGAATGCAAAGCACAAGGGCAACATTTTATTCAGCCAGGCCGCTTTGTTTTACCTGCGGAATTGGATGGTGCTCCAGCCTTACAATTTTTCCCTTGGCCAAATGTGGCAAAATATGGGTTAAAAACCTTGGCTCAAGCAGGAAAGAATACTAACTTTGGTGCATTACAACAGCGTTATCAATATTACTGTGAACATGTGGTGAAAGGGTTTTACCGCGACTATTTTCAACGGTTTGATCGTCAAATTGTCCTTGTTGATTGCTTGCAGCCATTAAATAGTGGGCCAGAAGCGTTTAATGATATGCGGATGGCTCTGACGCAATTAATGCGTAGTTTTCATTATGGGAAACGTACGTTACTGCGTCGTTTATTTTCCCCATGTATTGATAAGCTGTTATTCGCTGCGAGTAAATCTGACCACGTCACCCCTGATCAACATGCGAATTTAGTGTCTTTACTGCAACAATTGGTACAAGAAGCGTGGCAACATGCTGCATTTGAAGGTATTAGTATGGATTGTATGGGACTAGCTTCCATTCAAGCAACAAAAAGTGGCGTTGTGGATTATAAAGGAGAAAAGTTGCCTGCATTAAAAGGTGACCGTTTAAGCGATGGGCAACCATTAACGTTTTACCCTGGAGAAGTGCCTAAACGTTTACCGACGGAACAATTTTGGCAACAGCAAGGTTTTCAATTTGAAAACTTTAGGCCACAACCAACACCGATTGACCAACCCTTACCCCATATACGCATGGATAGCGCGTTAGAATTTTTGTTGGGAGATAAACTAAAATGAATGAACCAATAAAACAACGCCTTGATTTTGCTGATGGCATGACTAAAGAAACTGCAGAAAAACTGAAACAAGCACATGTCTTTGATGACCAGGAATTTGACAATTTTACGCCTATCGAATTAGACACGGAGCAAGAAGCCCAAGATGGGGAAGTTGAAAGCCTGATTAATGAAGCGTTAAAACCTAAGCGTTCTTTTTGGCGTAAGCTTATCGGGACAGCAGCGGGGATCTTCGCTGTTAGCGTAGTTGCTCAGTTGGGTATTTGGATCCATCAATCATGGGTGATGCAAGATTGGACAGCATTAGGCACAGCATCAGCAGGTGGCTTGATTGTTATTGCAGGAGCAGGTTCTATTGTCGGGGAATGGCGTCGTTTATATAAATTGCGTGAACGTGCGGAGGAACGGGATTTTGCTCGTGAATTACTGCATAGCCATGGCATGGGAAAGGGGAAAGACTTCTGTGTAAAATTAGCTAAACAGTCAGCATTGTCTGCGCAACATCCCGCAGTTCAACGTTGGCAAAGTATGCTACATGACTCGCATAATGACCGCGAAGTGGTTGAATTATATAGTCGGATGGTTCAGCCAATCCTTGACGAACAAGCACGAAAAGAAATTAGCCGCTGTAGTGCTGAATCCGCCATTATGATTGCGGTGAGCCCATTAGCGATTGTCGATATGGCGTTTATTGCTTGGCGGAATATTCGATTAATTAACCGTATTGCGGCAATTTATGGTATTGAGTTAGGTTATTATAGCCGTATTCGATTATTTCGTATGGTATTGATAAATATTGCATTTGCGGGAGCTTCAGAACTCATTCGTGAAGTTGGAATGGATTGGTTATCGCAAGATATTACTGCTAGGTTATCTACCCGTGCGGCACAAGGAATTGGAGCTGGGTTATTAACGGCGCGCTTAGGGATTAAGGCTATGGAACTGTGCCGACCGTTACCTTGGATTGAAAATAAGCCACGACTGGCTGATTTTCGCCATCAGTTAATTGGTCAGTTAAAGAGCGTTATTCCAAATAAAAAGGCAAAAAGCTAAGGTTTTTTCGATGGCAGGGTGAGTTGACAGTTTTTGCTCACTCTGCAGCATTATTTATTAATATTGTAGGTAACCCCTCCTAAAATGAATGAAAAGTGGGCGTGCGTACCATTTTATTCGGTTAATTTTAATTGAGTTACAGTGTGTCAACAATTTGTGACACAAACACTGTCTTCTCATTGCGATTAACGTTAAAATAATCCCATCAAATCGACTTTTTAATAAGGTTTCCTCCCAATGCGTCTCGAAGTGACTTGCCAAGACCGAATTGGTTTAACGCGTGAATTGCTTGATCTTTTAGTTCTACAAAATATTGATCTTAAAGGCATTGAAATATCCCCACAGCGTCGCATCTACCTTAATTTTACGCCTGTCGATTTTCAGGTATTTAGCTCGTTGATGGCTGAAATACGTCGAATTAATGGCGTGTTGGATGTACGTCGCATCTTTTTTATGCCATCAGAACGTGAACACAAAGCAGTATGGGCATTATTGAATTCATTCCCTGAAGCGGTTTTATCTATCGATAATAAGTTAAATATAGAATTGGTTAATCCAATGACATTGCAGTTATTTGGTTATGATGAAACCAAAATACGGGAAAAAACGTTTTCTCAGCTGATTGGAAATAATGGCTTAGTGCGTTGGTTTGAACGTGAATCTCCAGAACCATACAGTGAAAAAGTGACGATCAAAGGCCAAGACTATTTGATGCAGGTCACTCCAATTATTTTAGCGGATGAAACGGGTAAATCCCATTGTACAGGGGCTGTTTTGCTGCTTAAGTCGGTCGCTATTTTGGATAAGCAACGTCAGCAAGTGGTAGACGTGGATAATAGCGGATTTGAGCAAATCATTGCTGTGAGCCCTGTGATGTCAAATGTCGTCGAACGTGCAAAACGCATTGCGATGTTGGATGAACCATTGTTGCTGGTGGGAGAAACAGGAACAGGGAAAGATATTTTAGCTAAAGCTTGTCACTTATACAGTGCCAGAGGCAAAGAGCCATTTTTAGGCTTAAATTGCGCCTCAATGCCTGACGATGTGGTTGAAAGCGAGTTATTTGGCTACGCCGCAGGGGCATACCCAAATGCTGTCGAAGGGAAAAAAGGTTTTTTTGAACAAGCTAATGGCGGTACGGTGTTGCTGGACGAAATTGCCGAAATGTCACCACAAATGCAGATTAAGTTACTGCGTTTTTTAAATGATGGAACCTTTAGGCGTGTCGGTGAAGAGCGTGAAGTGAAAGTGAATGTGCGTGTGATTTGTGCGACACAGAAAAACCTTCCTGCACTTGTCGCAGAAAAGAAATTCCGAGAAGATCTTTATTATCGTTTAAATGTATTAACACTGACGATCCCGCCTCTTCGTGAGCGAAAAGAAGACCTACTTCCATTAACAAAAACGTTTGTTGCTAATTTTTCAAAAGAATTACATGTCGCAGAACCCAAATTAGCACCTTCATTAATTGAATATTTAAGTAGTTATTATTGGCCTGGTAATGTCCGCCAATTAAGAAATGCGCTGTATCAAGGCCTAACAGAGCTTGAAGGTAGCACTTTAGAGGCAGGTAATATTCAATTGCCTGATGTGGTAAATACGCCTACTCTTGCTTTAGATTCATTGAATGGTTCTCTGGACGAAATAACTAAACGGTATGAAGCGTCGGTGTTATCACGTTTATATCGTGACTACCCGAGTACGCGTAAATTAGCAAAACGCTTGGATATTTCTCATACAGCAATTGCCAATAAACTCCGAGAATATGGCCTTAATGCAAAAAAAGAGCAAGATTAAATAAAATGAATAAATATTTAATGTTTATATTTGCCACAATTTTTTGGGGTGCGAGTGCTTCTAGTCAGGCTAATACAACTATCCCAAATGATGGATTGAATAAATATTGCCAAGATGAAGAGCAAACCATGGATGAAATCTATGAAAATGGAGCCTTGACTAAGTGTTATTTTGCGGGAAGCTCTTTATCTGAGGCGTATAAACACTATCGTAGTGGGTTAATTGAAGATGGTCAGTTATTCTTAGCTGAAAAGTTAGTCATCAAAAAAAATATGGCAATGCCTTGCCCAGTAGAAGGATGCATTGCCATTAATTACCGTTGGGATGGCGATAAAAAATTAAATATTGTTCAGGAGTTCGAGGGTGGTGAAACACACTTACAATTTACGCAAGATAATCAAGGTACAACGATAGCGATAACTCAACATATGGATTAATTTTCTCTTCAATAACACAATGGTGAGTAAGTGGAGAAGGACAAGGTGCCTGTTTTAAACTCTTTTCGGCTTATTTTTGCAGTTTATCTCTTCTACACTTTCTTGCTTGAGTAAACTTTGAGCAATCTCCTTGCTTGTTGACTATTTTTCCTGCTATATAACATAGACAGCTGCTGTATTGGGTTCTTATCTTATTTAATGGGGTTAAGCCTACAAGGAGTTGCCATGGATCAATTCACGATTAATTTTGTTGTCAACCTTAAGCTACGCGAGTATATGGGCCAATGTCATTACAAAAATGATATGTTTGAGTCTGCGGCGTCAGCAGCAGAGCTTTATTTAATGAATAAAGCTGCAGTTAAATACTTAGCGAAGAAAAACCGTTTTACATGGGAAGTTTTGGTTAAGAATGGCCATAAGCCCCGAGATTTGATTATTGATATTCTGACATCTTGTTGCCCTGTTACACAGGATCAGGCGCTAAAAATCTTAAGTACGTTATCCCACACATTGATTAGTTACATGAAAGGTAACCCGCTATTTGTTAATGTTGTTAATGCTAAAAATCACCACCCTCTGTATTGGGCGTATGTTGATTAATGTGATAACTATTGAAAGATAAAATTGAGATACAAGAAAGCGGGAAATTATCCCGCTTTTTTATGTTAGAAGCTCGATAATCAAATAAGCTTATTTCAGGCTATTTAATGCGTTATCGTAGTCAGGTTCTTCAGTAATTTCAGATACTAATTGGCTATAAATGACTTTGTCGTTTTCATCTAACACAACGACAGAGCGTGCGGTTAAACCTTTTAATGGGCCACTTGCAATTGCAACACCATAATCATCAGCAAAAGAAGGGCTACGGAAAGTGGATAATGTGACGACATTATCGAGGCCTTCAGCACCACAAAAACGTGCTTGAGCAAAAGGCAAGTCAGCAGAAATGCACAGGACAACTGTGTTATCAAGGTCGTTAGCAAGTTGGTTGAATTTACGAACAGAGGCCGCACAAACCCCTGTATCAACGCTTGGGAAAATATTTAATACTTTGCGTTTACCAGCATATGTTTCTAATGTGGCTTCGCTAAGATCTTTTGCGACTAAAGTAAAAGGTTTTGCTTTTGTGCCAGATTGCAAGAAAACACCATTAACTGCGATATCATTACCTTTTAATTTAACTGTTTGCGACATGAATTTTTCTCCCGTTTATAAGTTGTATCAGTGCCAACTTAACCAGTTTCTTAAGGAAAATCTTTGCGATAAAAGGTTTCCATTCAGGCTAAATTAGACCTTTGAGTTTTACATTCTATTAATGACCAAAATAAACTGTATACCGAAAAAACTAACTGTATACCTTAACGTATATGCGGCGCAAGGACGTTACTTGTATGGCTGGTAAGTTTCTCACAGTCAGCGATTATACAACTGACAATCGCTAGCCGAGTTTACGTTTTTTATTATATTGTCTTTTAAAATACATTATTGAGTGTAACAAAAGTAAGGTTATAAGTATCGGTTTCTTTAGTGATCATCAGTTTATCAGCACAATTATAAGGGGATGGACGAATGTATCAGAGGGCTATAACAATTAAAGTAAGCCATCTATTGAAAAATCGTACCAAAGATTAATTTGTTATTCAGTAACCGCATTCATAAATTAAACTGGATGTATGGATTTTTAAAACATGAAAGCATATGATGCAAAAAGGAAAACATTCCACTTTGTATGGGTGTACCCACGATAAATTCGGTAGTGCTGTTAATGCGTTAGTCTCTTTTCAATACTGTGTCGCTAAACATTTAGCTGATTTCGTTTATATTAACAAAGATAGAAAATAACATGCATAAACCTTCATTCTCTCCTTTAGCTGTATTGTTCGCTTCACTTTTTCTTGCTACACCGGCTATTAGCGCAATTATTCCAGCTGGGACAATTTTAGCTGATAACCAAACCGTAACTCGCCATTTGAAAGATGAGCCCGCGTCATTAGATCCCATTAAATCAGTCGGGTTGACCGAAGCACAAGTCATGCGTGATTTGTTCGAAGGCTTGGTGAACCAAGATAGCCATGGCAAACCTATTCCTGGGGTTGCGCTCAAATGGGAGACCGCAGATAACCGTATTTGGACATTTACACTCAGACAAGATGCTCGTTGGTCAAATGGTGAACCTGTAACAGCCGATGATTTTGTCTACAGTTGGCAGCGTTTGGTGGCACCTGCAAATACATCTCCTTTTGCGTGGTTTGCCGCATTGGCTGGGATTAATAATGCGCAAGATATTATTGATGGCAAACTATCTGTGGATCAGTTAGGTGTGGAAGCGGTTGATAAACACACATTAAAAATTGTTCTTAATAAGCCAGTCCCTTATTTTCCCTCTTTAGCTGCAAATTTTAGTTTATACCCAGTTCACCGTGGGACTATTGAAAAATTAGGGGCGGATTGGATTAAAGTAGGTAATTTAGTCGGTAATGGCGCTTTTACGCTAGCTGACCGCGTCGTAAATGAAAAAATTGTTTTAACCCAAAACCCTTATTATTGGGATCACAAAAATACAGTTATCACCCAAGTCACATTTGTTCCTATTAACCAAGAGTCCCATGCGACAAACCGTTATTTAGCGGGGGATTTAGACATTACAGAGTCATTCCCGAAACAACGTTATCAAAAATTATTACAAGATATTCCTAATGAAGTGTTTACACCTGACCAATTAGGGACTTATTACTATGCTTTTAATACACAACGTGCGCCAACAAATGATGTGAGGGTAAGAAAGGCGTTATCAATGGCAATTGATAGACAATTAATTGCTAATAAAGTATTAGGAACAGGTGAAAAACCTGCTTACTATTTTACACCTGATGTTACGGATGGTTTTAAACCTGAAAAAGGACTTTATAATAGCCATTCGCAAAAAGAATTAGATCAACAGGCGAAAATATTATTACAAGAAGCGGGTTTCGGACTTAACCATCCCTTAGAACTGACTTTATTGTATAACAGTTCAGAAAATCACCAAAAAATTGCCATCGCTATTGCTTCAATGTGGAAGAAAAAATTAGGGGTGAATGTCAAATTAGTGAATCAAGAATGGAAAACGTACATCGACAGCCGTAATACAGGGGATTTTGATGTTATCCGAGCATCTTGGATTGGGGATTTTAATGAGCCGTCAACATTTTTATCGCTTTTGACATCACAGCATAGCGGTAATATTCCAAAGTTTAATAGCCAGCAATATGACCAAGTGATGAACTCTGCAAGTATAGAAACCAATGCACAATTGAGAAACCGTTATTACAATAGTGCAGAAGCTATTTTAGCGAAAGAAGCACCTATTGCGCCGATTTATCAATATACTAACGCACGGTTAATTAAACCGTGGCTTAAAGGGTATCCTATTGAAAATCCAGAAGATGTAGCATATAGCCACAGTTTATATATTATTAAGCATTAATTTTAAATGCGACTAGCGGCCTGTATTGTATATGGGCCGTTTTTATTTTTTGAAAAAAACTCCTCCCACTGGAGAATGGGAAGGAGGACCAAAAAGGAATAAACACTACGCTTTTATCATAAAAAATTTATAGGCGAGTTTATTGCTCGTTTGTGTCAAATTAGTGATGCTTATTTAACAAAAATGGCGCTTTTATTTTATCAAAGCTCATTTGATTATATTTTGTATCTTGTTGATTTCGTTAATTACCTACGAATAGCTACGTGAATAGCATTATCAAACATTTCATTGAAATTATTGCAATATTTCCTCTATTCTATTAAAAATAACTTATTATTTATAAAAGGGAGATATTGCATGGCGTTGGTTTATGGTTCGTTATTTGAAAACTCAAATCCTGTACATGCATTTCAATTAAATGGAAATGGGGGCCTGCTCCCGATTGATGTTAATGCGAGTGCAACGCAGCAATGTCCATTTTGGCTTCATTTTGATTATAAAGACCCAAAAAGTTTTAATTGGATCCAACAATCTGAGTTATTTAATGACCAAGTTAAATCGGCGTTGTCAGGGCAATCAGGGCGCTGGCGGTTAATTCGAGTTGGTGATGGTATATTATTGACATTACAAACCTTAAATACCAATACAGGGCAACGTCCAGAGCAACTTGTCGCATTCCGTGTATTTATCAATAACCGTATTATTATTTCAAGCCGACACCGTAAAGTGAATTCGTTGGACTCTGTTATTGATGATCTGAAAGAAGGGGTCGGAGCACAAAGTACAGGTGATTGGCTTGTTGAAGTGGCAGATTCTATCACAGATGAAATTAGTGATTTCACGGATTCTTTGCATGAACGCTTGATTGAGCTTGAAGATGTCATATTAAATGGCGAAATTCCTGAACGTGGTGAATTAGCATTATTACGTAAGCAAATTATTGTTGTTCGTCGTTACATGGCACCACAAAGAGATATGTTATCTCGCCTAACGGCAGAAAAGTTACTTTGGTTGGATGATACTGATCGTCGAAGACTTCAAGAAATTTCAGATAGATTAGGCCGATGTATCGAAGATTTAGATGGCTTTATTGCACGTACCGCGATCATCTCTGATGAAATTACTAATATGATGACGGAGATGATGAATCGCCGTATTTATACGATGTCACTGATGGCGATGATTTTTTTACCGACGACATTTTTGACGGGGCTATTTGGTGTTAACTTAGGCGGGATACCTGGAAATGAATTTCGTTTTGCTTTTAGTGTATTTTGCGTATTACTTGCCGTTTTAATTGGAACGGTGCTGTGGTGGCTACGAAAAAGCCGCTGGCTCTAAATTTGATGACTTATTTTGTATAACCAGACCTAGTTTGAGATAAATCAATAAAACTAATGGAGTTTTAGGGCACTATTACTTCCGCAGGTGAATGCAACGTTGAGCGATGAACGTTGTGCTCCATAATTGTAGTTTTTCTCATATTGAGTTCTTATACAGAATAATTGACCACTGTAATGCCGATGTAATTTACATCGGCTTTTTTTTGCTTAAAATCTGATAGCAAAAAAATAACCTCCAGTTAGGAGGCTATTTAACGGTTTATTTCACTTCGACAATATCCAAGCGCTGCGTAGTAAAATCGGGTGTATCATCTTCATCAATGAAAGGTTGTGTTGGTATATCTTCTCGATCAAAGGCTAAATCACCGCCAGCGATAACGTCATCACCATGCGAAATGTTTTTGAAATCAAATAGTTCAGTGTCACATAAGTGAGAGGGAACAATATTTTGTGTTGCACGGAACATGGTTTCAATCCGGCCTGGATAACGTTTATCCCAATCACGCAGCATTTCTTTAATCACTTGGCGCTGTAAATTTGGTTGTGAACCACACAAGTTGCAAGGAATAATCGGGAATTCTTTCGCTTGAGCAAAGCGTTCAATATCTTTTTCACGGCAATAAGCGAGTGGGCGAATAACAATATGTTTTCCATCATCACTCATCAGTTTTGGTGGCATGCCTTTTAGTTTGCCACCATAAAACATGTTTAAGAACATAGTTTGTAAAATGTCATCACGGTGATGCCCTAATGCAATTTTGGTTGCACCTAATTCCGTTGCTGTACGGTACAGAATGCCACGACGCAAACGTGAGCATAAAGAACAGGTTGTTTTTCCTTCAGGTATTTTTTCTTTCACAATTCCGTATGTATTTTCTTCAACAATTTTATATTCAACACCTAAATCATCGAGATAAGCTGGCAGAATATGCTCAGGAAAACCTGGTTGCTTTTGGTCAAGATTAACTGCGACTAACGAAAACTGAATAGGCGCGCTTTTTTGTAAACTTTGCAAAATGGAAAGTAACGTATAGCTATCTTTCCCACCAGATAAACAGACCATGATACGATCGCCATCTTCAATCATATTGAAGTCAGCAATAGCTTGCCCAACGTCACGGCGAATCCGTTTTTGCAATTTGTTTAAGTTGTACTGTTCTTTATTGGTTGTCATTCTATAAGATTCTGTTGCGGATTGTTATTTATGTTGCTGATAGATAGTAGTTTTATAAAATTTAATTAGTATTTTTATTGTTTTTTATAAATCGCTATTAGCAAAAATCTGTGAAAAGAAGCACATAATAACAGAATCGAGGGGGGGAGTGATACTTGTTAGTAAAAAGACATTTTTAACATGTGAAACTTATTCTATAAAAGGTGTCATTATCGTGTTTATCTGATTGAATAATGGAAAGTTGCCAATTAGGCTAAGGTAAAATGGAGGAAATATGCCAGCAACGAACCCTGTAGATCTTATTGCGTTAACACTCGCAAATACCATAAAAATGGTTGTTACCCCAATCGATTATGTATTCCAAAGTGGGGCTGTCGGAGATGTGCTCTATATTAGCTGGCTTCTTATTGGCGAGTTGTAGAGATAATAATTGTCTGAAAGTACCATCTAAAAAAGGAAGCATACTGCTTCCCTTGAGGTTGTTGACAAAGCAGGATAAAAGCGTGGTTTTTCCTGCTTTGTGTTATCAGCCAAAAATCAATGAATTGATTTTCCTCGTCTATTTTCAAAAACAGTCCAACCTGCAGTCAAATCTAATCGATTTGTCAGTAGTCTGAAGGGCAGCATACTGCTGCCCTTGCTTATCTGTATGATTGAATAATAACACTAAGATCGTTCAATTAATCCGCTAATTGATTGCATAACGTTTGTAATTCATTCACGAATCGGCCTACATGAAACCCATCGCAGACAGCATGATGTACTTGAATTGAAAGGGGTAATAGTATTTTATTACCTTCACGATAGAATTTCCCCATTGTAAAAATAGGTGTGAAATTGCTGGCGATATTGGCAATATTCAAATTAAAACTGTCAAACGAAACCCAAGGCAATGAAGAAATATAAAAAATATTTTCTGCTTGCACTGGTTGAGGGGCTAGTTTGTTATCATCTTTATATAATGCTAGCTGAAGATGATAATTATCCATAAAAATATGAATATTATCAGAATGTTCGCACCACAAAGAGGAGAATGTTTCTGTTTGATTATGAAAAATAGTGAAACTGGGGTGTACTTTGTCCCATAAAATAAGCTCATTGTTTTTTTTAGATAGTTTAAACTCATCGTGTTTATTCACTATGGATGAGAGTAAGTAAATCATCGTAGGATAAAAGCGATAGTCACGTAATGATATAAAACTATATAGCGATGTTATGTCAATTTTTGCTGTTAGGCTGAACCCACAGTTTACTTGTTCATTATAAACATGGTAGTGTTCTTTTCGTTGCCATGCTTCAACGTTGAATCGAGTATAACTCATTGTTTTTCCCTTCTAATAATTAATAAATAACGTTATTAGAAGGGCGATCTTTCCGCTTTTGAAAACAACATATATTGCCTCGCAATAATCATGAATAGTTAATACTATATTAATAGAGCTACACATATTGTCGAGAATAATATTCGTTATATCAAAAAAAGAGCATGTTTGATGCGACCATCAATCTTTAATTCGCATAATTTAGTGATGCATTTCAGGATTAAGATAAATATTGAATAATAAGTTTAAATCAAGGTTAAAGATTTTTGACAATATGACAAGGTCGTCAATGAATATTGATAATGAGCCATCTTCATACCTAAGATAGGTAGCTTCAGGAATGGAAATATTTTTCGCCATTTCTTGAGGTGTTATTTGGCATTCTAAGCGTTTTTTCTTAATGAAATGTCCTAAAGCTATATTTCCTGATTTTTTGTTTGTCATAATGATTTCCCTAAAGTTAAATTTACGTCGATTATCATGGATAAAAACGAATATTCAATGGGAAAAAATCTGTAAATTAAATAGACAAATAAAATTGTATAATCAATGTTAAAAATCTTTGAAACTAATAAAAATATGAATTAGTCATTAAAAGATTTTAATCTAAATAATTTAATGAAGCTAAAATATATAAATATAGATTTTTATTCTGAATTTGAATCTGGATATTTTTTTGGCCTATGAAAAAAGTGATGAATAGTAAGATACTATCTTGATTTTTTTTATTTAAAGATAGTACCTTCACATGTTTTTATATTAAATTGATAATGCAATTTCGACAGTTTTTTCTGCATGAATAGCCGTGGTATCAAAAACTTTTACTGTTGTATCATTGAGGCTAACCAGTAATGTAATTTCAGTACATCCTAAAATGATACCTTCTGCGCCTTGTTGGACAAGATATGACATAATTCGTTGATATTCTTTTTTAGATGACGGGAGAACTTTTCCTAGACACAATTCATTATAAATAATGTCATGGATAATCTTTCTATCGTCACTATTAGGTGTTAGTACATCCAATCCATATTGCTTGGCTAACCTATCTTTATAAAAAGATTGCTCCATAGTAAACGCGGTACCCAATAGACCAACTTTCTTTAATCCTGCCTGAACAATACGTTCACCAGTGGCATCGGCGATATGTAATAATGGAAGGTGTACATGAGATTCAATCTCATTAGCAACCTTATGCATTGTATTGGTACATAATACAAGGAAGTCTGCACCAGCAAGTTTTAAGCGTTTTCCTGCATCTACTAAGCACTGAGCAGCAAGATCCCATTGACCATGGGTTTGATAGTGCTCAATTTCAGCAAAATCAACGCTATATAGTACAATTTTAGCAGAATGTAAACCACCCAAACTTTGCTTGATGGATTCATTGATTTGTTGGTAATAAAGTAATGTGGACTCCCAACTCATTCCACCGATTAAGCCGATTGTTTTCATTTGAAGACTCCGAATAAATGATTTAGCTGAGGTGCTCACTATACTGATAATTTTTATATATGCACAATACAAGAACATCTATGAGTGAAGAAATACTGGTGTTATAGAGATGTAACTTATTAGTTGGATTTACTTCAAAGTTTAGCTTAAGTTGTATTTATTTGTGGTGTTAGCATTAATAAATGTATGGTTATTAATGTATGTAAAAGTAAGCATATTTATTTAAGGAAAGTTGTAAATATTATTTACGTTTTAATGATGGATTTTAGCTGATATAACGTTATCATCATGAATGAATATACGTTATGTCTACACTTAATGGCGACAATAAAATGAATTTTTTTAAAGCGATCATTGCAATACTTATTTTTGGCGCTGCATTTTTACTCGGTACATTGTACATGAAGCCCACACAGCTAAGTTTAGTTGAGCAAGTAAAAAAAAATGTAAATGATGTTCTTGCTTATCCACAAGCTGCACAATTCAAAAATATTGAATACCATTTTTCGCGCTACACTGAGGATAACGGTAAGGTGGGCTATGTTTGTGGGGAAGTGTTTCGCTATAAAAATGATAAACCAGACGGATATAAACGGTTCATTGTAAAAGCATACACTCGCGATGACGATTCACGAATGGATATCTCTATTCCCTTTGTTGAAGGTGGTCATGAAATTTTATTACCAGAACAAGTTAATCGGATTTGGAACGAAAAGTGTTCTAGTCCTGCATCTCCTTTAGTGTAATTAAATGCGTGCTAAAATGTTGATTAGCAGGCCTGCTTAATTCTATTTTTTATACAGTATTGGGAGTGATGCATTTAAAACAATAGGGTGCTCAATTAGTGTTAATAACAGACGTTGCATAGATAAACAGAAAATAATATCTACCGAGGTGAATTTTTTACCACAGATATATTTATACTGCTCTTGTTTGATTTTTGTTTCAAAGTGAAATTAATAAGTTTAATTACATTAAATAACATTAAATTGCTGCTATACTAGTTAGGTTACATTTTGTTTTATATTTGATGTAAAACAAAAAATACCCTTGTGGTCAACGATGACTATATTTTTTATATTCATTAAATTAATGAATTTAAATTGACTAGTATAAGGAGTCGATAATGGTTAGTAATAACAGTGCACGTCGCTTATTAGGAATGCCTTATAAGCAAAGTCGTTCTAAAAAAAATATTCGCGTATCAATAGGTTCAAAAGAGAATAAAACTGTTGCTATTCAAAACAATAAAGCGACGGAAAAGAAAACATACCATTCAGTAACGGTATTTTACCCTGAATATGTGGTGAGTTAACTGAGAGTATGTCGCCCTCTAGTATTGACTAGAGGGTTATAGATAGCTAAATGCTATAAATTGTCCTCCAATATTTATTTTTGCCTCCCATCATTACATTCTATTCAAATTTTGTGATCACGATTTTCAATTTAAGTCTCTTTTATAATAAGTGATAGTCATAAATAATTTTTGACGATAACATGAGTATTCCATTAAAAAATGTAGAATAGAATGTTGGGTGTTTTAGAATGAAGTTTCAATTTTTGCTTTTGTTTGTATTTTATTTTTTTCTCTCAGGGTGCTCAACTCAATTTAAATCCGATGAAGAAACTAATCGTTTCAAATTCAGTATTCAACATGCGAATACTGTACCTATCAAAGATACAGTAGAGCCTTTGTCTGTCTCAGATATGTTACCTGGTGATATCCTATTGTCATCCGCTACAGGGTTGAATTCTTGGGGGATTCGGTTGTTTAGTATCAGTGGTGTAAGCCATGCCTCTATTTATTTAGGGCTTGGGGAAGTTGCTGAGTCGGTTGGTAGTGGTGTTAGAATCATTACGTTGCAACAAGCCGTTAAAGATTCAAACAATATGGTGGTATTAAGGCAGGCTGGGTTAACCTCGTTTCATGCGGATAAGCTACGTGAATTTTCAGTACACAACAACGGAAATAAGTATAACTATAAAGGTATTGTGATGATAGCCCCGTGGATGATCACTAAGCGGGTATGTGAATTACCTTTAATTGGTGAAACTGTGCGTAATTTTTGCTTGAGCACCTTAGCAAAGGTCCAACTAGGGGATGATATTGACCAATCGAACGGCTTCTTTTGTTCGCAGTTTGTCCTAGATGCTTATAAATATGCAGGCATACCGTTGTTTGAAGGAAATTCATCATGGATCACCCCTGCTGATATATTGCATATGCGTACAGACGATGTACCAACATTTATGCCAACTCAGCGCTTACTATATGTTGGTCACTTAAAGTCATGGAGCTTTAGCAGCGCGATACGAAAGCAATAACAACATGCTGAAGAATAAAAAAAGGCCAACAACTAAGTTGGCCTGCTAAACTGGAAGCAATGTGAGCAATGTCGTTTGTGACAAACCTGAGTGATTTACTCAAGTATTCACGAGGTAAAAGATAACCATTCTCATTTAATAAATCAACCCCTTTTTTTGTATTGCTACTCATAGCTTTTTCATGACGGAATTGCCTTTTATTTCAAATAAAACAAATAATTATGTTTTTGTCTGTTATGTTATTGAGTTTTTCGACAAAAAAATTTTTAAAAAAAATTATAATAATGAGATGATTTCCGACTAGATAAATCACTTAAGAGCGAAATTAAGATGGGTAGATTAAAGATTGGAGTCGTAGGCCTAGGGGGAATTGCGCAAAAAGCCTATTTGCCTATTTTAACTAAAGAAGATAATTGGCATTTAGTTGGCGCATTCTCGCCAAATCAGGCAAAAGCTAAATTAGTCTGTGACAGCTATCGGCTCCCTTTATTTAGCTCCATTGATGCTTTGGCTGCTCAATGTGATGCTGTTTTTGTTCACAGCGCGACTGCGAGCCATTTTGAGGTGATACAACGCTTGTTGCAAGCGAATGTGCATGTGTATGTAGATAAACCACTGACTGAACAGATTGTACAATCTGAACAATTGATTGAATTAGCGCATCAACAACAAAGAACCTTAATGGTGGGGTTTAATCGCCGATTTTCTCCTTTCTATGTCGCGTTAAAACAAAACACGCAACACTTTTCTTCTATTCGTATGGATAAGCACCGCATCAATAGCATTGGGCCTAAAGATATGGCCTATACGCTGTACGATGATTATTTACATGTGATTGATACAGTGCTTTGGTTAGGCGGTTTTGAGGCTGTTTTGAAAAGTGGCAACATTCAACAAACTCGTAATGGTGAATTATTCTATGCAGAACATCACTTACAGGCGGGTGATTGCTGGCTAACGACTTCGATGCACCGTAAAGCAGGTAGCCAGCAAGAACAGGTCACGGCTATCGCTGAAGATGTGCTTCACCAAATTACCAATATGAACCATTGGCGCTGCGAAACGGCGTCAGAGATCCGTGATAAACAACCTGGCAACTGGGATTCTATTTTGGTGCAACGTGGTTTTGATGGTGCTGTTCGGCATTTTATCGATTCAGTCGCAAACCAGACACAACCCATAATCAGCGCAGAGCAGGGAATTATTGCTCAGAGAATGGTTGAATCTATGCTGTTACAGTTGCAAAATGACTGAATAAAATAAAATGGCGAGCGCTAAAGGCAGGTGTTTTGTTCGCTATGTTTAATAAGGTCGGATGATACATTATTGAGGTCACACCATGTTAGATTTACACGATAGCTCGGATGTATTGTTTATTGCTGGATTTGGCCCAGTTGTAGCGGATTTCGAAAAAAGTCAGCATTTTTATTTAGATGTTTTAGGGCTGCCATTGAAACCGATAGAAAATGGTAGCGAATATTTGATCTGTGAGCCTGAACATCTTGATGGTGTTAAACATTTTGCACTTTGGCCTTTAAATCAAGCTGCGCAATCGTGTTTTAACAAAGACCAATGGCCTGCAGATATTCCTATTCCACAAAGTTGGATGGAATTTGAAGTTTCAGATATTGAAAAAGTGACTCAGACTTGCCAAGAACACGGTTATCAATTGTTGGTTAATAACCAAATGGAGCCATGGGGACAAACTGTCACCCGTTTATTAAGCCCAGAAGGCATGTTAGTAGGTTTAACAATCACTCCATGGTTACGGGAATAGTGTTTGAATTTGTCGCTAGAGATCTCATTTATCTTTATGAATAAGAGACATTTATAAGTAATTGTTTATAATTTTGTTGTAGAGCTTAATTTTAACATTTATTTAGGAGGGGTTATGTATAAAACGATTCTGGTCCCTATTGATTTAACTGAAGACGAATTAACCAGTAAAGCGGTTCGCCATGCGGTTAATCTAGCAAAACAGTCCGGCGCGAAAATTCACCTAATTCATGTCTTGCCTATTTCCTCTGCAATTATCAATGCATACGCGTTAGGTTATATGGAAATAAAAGATCGTGCGACGGTAAAAGCGGAAGAAGACATGAAAATGTTGATGGATTCGATTGATTTACCTCATGAAGATGTGAGTTACACTATTACCTTTGGTTCCCCACGTGATGAGGTTATTAATACAGCCAAAGATATTGAAGCCGATATCATTGTGGTTGGTTCTCGCCGTCCTAATATTACGACTCACCTGTTAGGTTCAACAGCAGCGGGTATTGTCCGCTACGCAGAAACATCCGTACTTGTTGTTCGTTAATGAATAAGAAAAGAGCCTACACTATGTTGTAGGCTCTTTTTTATTTATATTGATTAAGTTATGGGCTTAATTGTGCTTAATTTTATATTTAATCAGTTTAGCTAATAATAAGGTTTCACTAAGTTTATATGGAAAAATTTTCGAAAGAATTACTGCGTATTGAGCATTTTGTTCTCAGGGTAATACGCTTTTATTTATTGGCTCTTTTGGTTTTTTTTCTTGGATTATTGCCTGGTATTATTGGTTTTTATTTTATTGAAGGGCATTCCATTGTTGAATCGATGCTAAATGCACTATCAATGCTGAGTGGCCAAGCTATTGAGCCAGCCCCTATAACCCAAGGCGGTCGTTTTTTTATTGCGATTTATGGCTTATTTTTACAAAGCGTTTTTATTATTAGTATTGGGCTGATTGTAACCCCGTTTATTCATCGTCTTTTGCATAAATGGCATTTAGAGGAATAAACTTTTTGCAGTAAAAAGTAGGGAGCTTCACAGCTTTTTAAGTATAGCGATACTATACTTTTAAAGGCTTAATGATAATTATTCACCCGCAATACCGAATAATCAAATCGTGAAAATGAACAACAATACGGTTTGAAAATGGATAAACACAATTAATAAGGGGCATCGTATGTATAAAACAATTTTGGTTCCTGTGGACATATCTGAAGATGTTTTAACAGATAATGCATTGAAACATGCGGTCTATTTGGCGAAAATTTCGAATGCAACAATTCACTTATTTCACTCTGTTCCTGATGTTTCAAGATTTTCGATGAGCTATAGTTATCACTATGATTTATTGTCTTCATTTGCAAAAAAAGCTGTGGAACGTTCGGAAGAACAGCTCAAAGAAATTATTGAAAAAATCGATTATCCTTCAGATAAAATTACTTATAAGGTGGAGTTTGGTTCTCCAAGGGACAAAGTTTTAGCGGAAGCTGAAACTATTGATGCTGATTTAATTGTTATTGGCTCTAGAAACCCAAGCATTTCAACACATTTATTAGGTTCGAATGCATCTGGTATTGTTTCTTATGCGAAAATATCGGTGCTTGTCGTTCGCTAAAATAAAAAACAGCCTGGTTTCAGGCTGTTTTTTTAGAATATATGGAAGATGGATTATTTTGTTTTAACCGCTTCTTTGGCTTGCTCAATTGCTTTTAGTGCCTGGCTACAAGCTTGCTCTTGAGCATCATCAGGGTAACTAGCGAGGGCTTTTTTCGCCTCTTCTAACTGAGATTTCATCAGTGCAATTTGCTCTCCCGCATTGGCTTCATCTTTATATTGTTCTTCAGCTTGTTTAACAAGTTCGTTCATTTCTTTAAAGTAGGTATCACATGTTGCACCTGCATTCGCATTAAAGGCAACAACAGCCATAAATAACCCACATGCAATCGGAAGAGTTTTTTTCATCGTATTTTCACTTTCAAAAGTCACAATAATATCAGGATAACATTCCATTTTAAAAAACGCATCACTCAACTTTTATTAATATTTTAAGTGATAATAATTTTAGACATATTGAGATTATTCCTGCACAACAAGTTATAGAATAGCATATTTTGCAAAATACAAATGATAATCATTATTGACTGGTCTCAAATAAAAAGTGTACACTCTAGTACACTTTGATGACATACAGTGAGATTATTATGCAGAATAAAATTATGGTGGACACAAACAGTTGGCCTGTTTGTATTATGAACGCCTTCCC
>NZ_JAMPNZ010000003.1:0-45853 GCF_028479625.1 Providencia sp. PROV197 | reverse complement strand
ATCCACAATGGAGCGCACTTTATTTAAAAACAGTATGTTATGTATTAAAGGGGTGCTATAGGGGTGCTGGAAGTCAGCACCTTTTTTATTATCTGGTTCTATTGAACTCAGTAATTGCATCGTTACGTTGCTTGTCTATGTAAGCTGCCAAGTCGTTAACGTGGATCATTCTGGGTGACTTTTGGCTGTTATTTAGTCTATATGTCGGTATTGGCAACTCACCTGCATTAGCTTTCCTTTCAGCCGTAGTTGTACTCATTTTTAAATATTTCTCCGCAATATCGGCCAGAGGTATTTGTGATGTACCGAATTCAGCCATGAGAAGAAACGCTGTATTCATTGCAATCACTTATCACCCCCTTTCACATACCCATTTCTTAACACCATTGCCGCAACTTCAGCGGGTATACCCAGCGACATAGCGTCATCAATTATTGTGTTTAGGTTCCCCTTGCTGAGACTTTCAACTGTTTTTGGCCATACATTTTGCGGGACGCCATAATAAACACAATCAGCTATCTGGCTGGTGGTCATCTCAATAATTTCGTCTGTGGTAAAATCCATTCTCTGATAACCAGCGTCCCAAACAGCCTCAGTTACATCACCAGGATCACCACCTGCATTTTTAATGATACTGACGAGGTTAAAATCAAGCGTTGTCATTGCCCACCTCCATTAACCCCTCAAGCTTCACAACTAACTCATACATTTCACTTTTGCATTGACGGGTTTTTGTTAATTCGCCCATGCGGTTGTTTATCTGAATCAACTCATCATCAATTTTTACCAGTTCAGCACGTAGTTGTTTACTGTTTGGTACGTTCAGGGTTCCGTTTGAAACGGAGATGTGCTGTTCTGGTATAAGGTGATTTTTCTCACCTTTAAATTCTGGCTTTGTGACAGAATTAAGTGATATCAATTGTTTGTCGGAGGTCTCTTCTAAAAGGGGCGATTTCTCCTCTTTAGCTTCAACCCACTGGTAAACTCTTGAGCCGTTTTTTACCTGACTAACCACATTTCCATTTTTGATATCAGTTTTTAAACGCCCGCCAATGTTATTTGCCGAATCTCCAGTTGCTTTAGCTAGTTCTGCAGCAGTCATAGCGAGTGAGCTTTGCTGTAAAACCTCTCTTAAGATTTCAATCTTAGGGCGCTCATCACTAGCCTGACATGAAAATTTTGAAGCAATAGGGCTCTTATTTACTTTTGGCTCTGGCTGGTTAGTAAGTTGATACATACCATTAACCAACTTTACCGCACCTTTTCGCATTTGATTGGTAATCATTGCATTAACAACTTGGGCGCTTTGATCCATATGCAAAGCAAGCGTATCGATATCACATGGACCCACTTCTTCAAGAGCATCGATAATTAAAGGGTTATTGCTCATCTTTCACCTTCCTTGCGCGTTTTTTCTTTTTGGTGATCGGGATTAATTTAGGTGCAACGATTTGTGGTGCTGGCGGTAGAGGAGGGCATATACCCATCCTGATATAACAGCTTTGTCTGATCCCGTGAATAATTCGAGCCGTCCAATCGCAACCGTCATCCACATAGTGAGTAACCCGAACGATCACATCATCGTAATCAACCATTTCATGTTCAGTGCTATCTTGTTCAATCACTTTTTTGCCTCCTTGCAAATGGTTTTGTAAGCGCGTAGAACGTGGTTTGTTTTGCCATAAATCGTAGTGACTCGAAAAAAGAAACCAGTAGATAATTCATGAACTGGCGCACGAAGTAGGGCGGTATCAATTAAGCGATTTAGTTTTCTACGTTCAGTAATGAAAGATAGGATTACTACTTTGGCTGTGTTGCCTGTTTCGCTAGCGATATATTCAATTTTCATTAGTCAATCCCCATAATCTGGTCACGTAAAGATTGAGATAATTTGTGGATATCCTTTTCCATGGCCATAGTGATTAAAATGGGCTCACCATATATTTCTGATGTTAAGGCATCCATAGAAAACAACACGGAACGAAAGTCTTCGCTAGGCAATACATCAACGCTACCTCTGCCAAACATTAAATAAGGTAGAGCTAAATAGACGGATGCTATGTAAGGTGTTTTCCCCTCTTTATGTTTACAGTCCAGCAAGTTACTAAGATCGGGATAACGTTCTTGCATGAGAACTAATTCTGATTTCTCAAATGGCCTAAACTCTTCATCCCGATCCTGACGGTAATAAGTAACAGTGTGGCTTCCATCATCATGGCTATTGATATCAAGAAACTCTGCCTCATCAGGTACTGAATATACAAACTGAACAGCAACATCCTGGTCGAACTCTGCGTTATGCTTCATTCTGATCAATGCATGCCCGTTAGTTGCTTCTATGTACTGGTTATTAATGTGAACAACCTTTGTTAGCATGCGCGGGTCATCATTTACGGATATCAAAGCTAAAGCAGCGCGGATTAGGTCAGCATCAATATGTGGTAATTTAGTCTTCATTATTTAGCCTCCCAGCCAATTGCCTGAAACAATCCCATTTTCGGGTGATACCAACGAGTTCCGCGATTTTCTGCTTCGTTCATCATGTGTTTCATTGCCGCCATGAAGTCAGCCTCATGGATGATGACCATAGGCCTAGGCATCCCTTCTGGTGTAAGAATGGTTATTTGGTCTTTGCGAATGTTGTATTGCTTGGCAAGCGTCTTACACTTATCAATAGTCATGCCTGATTTTGTTTTTGCCAGTGAATAACCGATCCAACCTGCAGGAATAGTGCCTTGCTTAATTTGCTCGACAACTTCATGCACCTGCTCAACTTTGTACTCTACGCTGGATATACGGCGTTCACTTTCAAGGTTTGCGATAGCCATAGCAGCGATTAGCTCTGCTTGTGACTTAGGTTTACTTCGCTCATTTTCGAGTTCTTTCCAGCGGTCAACTAGTCGAGCTGTAAACTCAGGACAAAGCTGAGCTACCACAATAATGCTGTCTCGCTTACCTTCTTCGCCTGAAAACAAATAATAAGTGCTAGTTCTGCCTGCTGTAGGCTTTTCCCCCGTTGGGGGTAAAGTTATTATTCCTCGGTCTGCTAGTCGCTCAATTGATTGTTTAACTTTGTCATGGCGACTTCCCACTAGGTCTGAAATTTCTTCTGAGGTCATTGATGCATTAGTGCTAATTAAATCATTCATAAATAACTCTCCGTTACTTTAATTTTTGCTTTAGATAAACAACGGTCAGCTGCTTGACTGCTTATTTTCTGCTGATCACTTAACGCGCCATTTACTGGTGGCATGGCAATGTAAAAAGCTTTGTTATATTGCTCAGAGGCACGTCGATATAACTTTCTATCTTCAAGTGACTTGCCAGTATTCATATAATGTTCAAAGTTACTCACAGCCTACCTCCGAAGTTTTATTAATATTGGCCTCCAGTAATTCAGCTTCTTTTTTTAGCGCCGCTCTCTCTTTTGACTTTTTACTTTGTTCTTGTTTTTTAAATTCATATTCAATGGCGCGGTTCAATAAAGTACTGCGCTTTGAATTATGGCTAGAACGATAATCAGCCCATTCGAAATCGCTTTCACTTTTCGCCAGACTCTTGGCTCTATTCCATAAGTGGACAGCTTTTAAATAATCACCTTCACGTTCGGCTTCCGCTGCTTGATTGGCGATGTTTAAATAAGTTAATTTCATTTATTCACTTCCTTTTGATGTAAATGTTCAGCAATGAGCAAAGTAATATCACTAATGAATTCTTTGCCTTCATCGGTTAGCTTTCCGTGCTTATTGTAAAAACTATCGTAGACTTTGATTATTTGCTGGTCGGTTGCTCCTGCTTCTTTACGGCAGATGTTATTTTCGTATAAATTGATTAATGATTGCTTTAATACCTCAGCGTCTAAATCAACTCGGTATTTAATACCATCAACAGTTCGCTCGAATATTGAAGCTTTCTTTTTACTTTTTAGATAATCAAAGATTGCATCAATAAAATGTTTTCTTCTCTTATCTAATAAAGTTAACTTTTCCATTTTCTTATTCCTGAATTTAGATAAAGGGATTCCTTCAGCATTGGCGCTGATTTAAAATTAATTCTATTTAAATTGGATTTTAAAGTTTCTTTCTATTATCTATGGCTGTTTGCAATTGTTTGCGTAATAATTCAACTTTATCATCTAATATAGAATGGTCTACAACTGCTTTTGCATATTCTTCTTGTAATTTAATTATTTGTTTTTCTTTTTTCAGGTGTTCATGCAAAACGATAAGAATGCCTTCTTTAACACCCATAAAATATTCAGTTGGTTCACCGCGCTTGACCGCGGTAGTGCCATCCTCCAATGTTACAGGAATATCTTCATAGTTTGTTTCAAAGCCTTGCTTTCTGACTTCGCGCTCAGCAATGATGCTAGAAAGCTTATTCAATGCAGAACGTTCGCTAAGATAAGCACGCTTAGCGCCATTAATGATATATACAGGGCGCATTTCAATGGTGATTTCACCTTTAGATGCTTTTTCAATTGCTTCAAATTTATTGTTCATATTATTTCCTTAATTTTAAAAAAGCGATAATTCGCCCTTTCATTTTTGGTAATTGATTCATTATTTCTTTAGCTTCACTTGATGCATTTTCATAGTTGAAAAATGAACTTACTAATTGATAGTCACCATCTACTAGTTTATATATTTTACATTCCCACTTACCGTGATGTTGCAAAAATTCATCAATGTATTTAGGGGGGGGCATATTGTTAATTTTACTAATAGTTATTGCATTATAAGTTGTAGTGTTCATAATTAATCCATTTTCAGTGCGTGCTCTATTCCTGCTAAGGTTGCGCTAGTCATTAAATCAATCTCATTAATTAACCCAATAAATCTACCTGCTTCTTTAGGGTAGCTTGTGAATAGCTTATTTAATAATGGCTGCATTTCTAACTTTAATTCTCTGGTGTACCTTTGAGCACATAATGCAGTTTTATGTAAATTAGAATGCTTACTCTCGGTAGAAGGTGAATATATGGTTAGATCACTCATGATTATTCTCCTTTTTCAATTCACTTCTTTCAAACCAAGACGGGCGATGTAAATGAGACATCCAAGATTGAACTTTAAATAAAATATCATGGTCATTTATTAGCTCAGGGAAAATAGTTTCCATCAAGTGGATCAATAATGCATCGTGCTCTAGAAGTCGGCGCGATGATTTATCTTTGGCTAAACTGATGTCTACATTTTGAATAATTAAATTTGCCTGTTCGCAAATGTCATTGTGAGTTTCAATGCTTGTATTGTCACAATCGTATTCACATGTTTTTTTTGCGTTGTTTTCTAATTTAATTTCGTGTGACATGTCACGACTCCTACAGGTGTTTGTGATGCCAGTGATAAAACATAATCACGAACAAGTTGTAATTTTGCTGATTTCAAATCAGTTGCATAAACTTCTTTGCGTTCGGCTTTAGCTTGTAGATCACTATGCTTTACAGCAAAGAAGCAGAACTTAAACAGACCTGTACGGATATCAGGTTTAAGTACGTTCGTATTTGGCGCATAATGTATAGTCGGCATTTTTTGAACCTCAAATTAATTATCACTATGACTACTTGGTGTTAATCACGTTTTGTGTGATTATATTAATCACTAATCGTGTATTTATGTCAACAACAAAATGTGATTATTTTTGTTTTTGTGATTAACTATTTGATAAATTTAGGTTTATGTGAGAAATGAAAAAAGCCCTACACAGGCAGCGAGGGCTTATAGAAAAAAGATTGATATGTATTTATTGTTCTAAAACGTGTCGTCAGGCCACTGAGACTTAACCACTTTGCCTATAATCTGGCAGTTACCATTAATCGGTATCATCTCAAATCTAGGGTTCAATGGCTCAAGATATTCACGTTCACCCTCTCGTATCAATCGCTTAAATGTAAATTCATCGTTCATCAAGCGAGCGATGCAAAAGTCCCCAAACTTAACCTCTTGTTCAGGGTCAACTAGTATCAACATGCCTTCAGGGAAGCTTGGACGGCCTCCTTGTGGCGCTGTCATTGAATGTCCTTCGACTTCCAGCCAGAATGAGCTATCACTTGCTTTTTTAGCAGTGGGTATCCATGCAGCAGCGTCGCTCCTAGTGTAGGCGTTACTATTTTCAGTGAACGCTCCAGCCTGAATTTTTGAAAATAATGGATACTCAAACATGCGCACTATATGACCTGCGGAATCTCCAAACATTAACTCTGCGGGAGACACATCCAATGCGCGGCTAATGACCACTGCGTCATCAGCACCAATTTTTCTTTCACCTAGCTCATAGTTTCCAATTCTAGATGCAGAAGAATACCCGCACATACGTGCAAGCTGTGCCTGGCTAATCCCTTTGTTTTCACGGAGGGATCTTAGTCTTTGACCGATAAGTTCATTGATGTTTTTCATATGTATTTTTTAACACAAAACGTGTTGTTTGTAATTAAACAATTTGTGATTGCAATATAATCACATATTGTGTTTAATGTATATTAATATTTGGAGGACTGAGAATGAACAATATCGCAAAAAGCAGAAGGCAGCTTGGTCTATCACAGGCAAAGTTAGCCAGTATTTTAGGGTGGGGTGCTTCGCGCATTGCTAATTATGAATTAGGAATCAGAACGCCAAGTTTAAATGACTGCAGGTTAATAGTTATGGCTTTCCAGAAGCAGGGGCATGCATGCTCTTTAGATGATCTATTCCCTACAAAAAAACAGCATGCAGCAGATACACAACATGCCGAGGTGGAATAATGCTTTTCGAGGAGGTTATTAATGAATAAGCTCACACCAACCGACGCGGTTAATCAGATTGGTAAGCTCAGTTTATCCGGTAATGTTATTCCGTCAAATTGGTGGCAATACATTAAATTACCTAGCGGTAAGCCTGATTCTACAGCCATTATTTTACTATCTGATATTGTCTACTGGTATCGCCCATCTGAGATTAGAGATGAGGTAACTGGTGAGCTCAGGGGATGGCGCAAGCGTTTCCATGGCGACAAGTTGCAGCGTAGTTATCAGGCATTTGCTAATCAATTTGGGTTTTCAAAACGAGAAGCTACGGATGCTCTGAAGAGACTGCGAGCAGCAGGCTTAATTACGCTGGAATTGCGAACAGTTACCACTCCAGAAGGAGCGACGCTTAATAATGTTCTATACGTTGAAGTTGTTCCCGAAGCTATTTATGCCATCACGAATAACGCTTCAAATCTGACGGATGAAGATGAGAAAAATGGAATACCTGTTACATCTGAACGTAACACCCCTTACGTTGAAACGGAACCACTATTACTTTCTGACGTAAGCGCACCTACGTTGAAAAGTGATACATATACAGAGATTACTACAGAGATTACTACAGAGAATATTTATAACCGCGAAAACGCGGCTAACAAAAAATCCCAACCGTCACCCAAAAAAGCTAAAACCAAAAAACACACCATGCCAGAGGGCTTTGCCCCAACTGAAAAACATCAAGAGCTGGCTTGTGAGCTAGGTGTTGACTTGCAGGAAGAGTTTTTGAAATTTCGCGACCATCATGGCAGTAAGGGGTCCACCTACGCCAAATGGGATTTAGCCCTAAACACATGGCTTCGTAACGCCAAAACCTTCCAGCGGGGTCAGCAAGGCACGAAAGCACAGGCTCGGCGTTCTGCTGGCGGATTAATTGATCTCGGCAATGGGATTTATATCCGCGACGAGTAGCTGAAGTTGATGTTTGGCCACAGGATTGTCTTTAAGGAATTTGAAATGACGCCGAATGAGTTATCAGAGAAATTATGGGACAACGTTGAGCGAGTAGCGAAGTATTTGCTACCTCCGCCGAACGCGCGTTTAGACGGACAGGAGTGGATCGCTGGCAATATTCACGGTGAAGCGGGCAAGAGTTTAAAAATAAACTTGTCAGGTAAAAAGGTTTGGTCTGATTTTGCAACGGGAGAGGGTGGTGATTTACTTGATTTGTGGGTGCTAGTTCGCAATTGCAGTTTGCATCAGGCGATGTCTGAGGCCAAGCAGTTTTTAGGCATTCACGATACTGATCACCATTTTGCAGCCAAACAAAAAAAGACATTCTCAAAGCCAGATCGCAAGGCATTAGCGAAACACGTTCGAAAGACTACCAATTGTTTTGATTACCTTGAGGGGCGCGGCATAAGCAAAGCAACAGCAGAAGCTTTTGGTGTATGTGATGCTGTTGTTTGGTCTCATGATGATAACCGAGAGCTTCCTGCGATAGCCTTTCCGTACAAGCGAGATGGTGAATTATTACAAGTAAAGCGTATCAGCACTGAGCGACCAAATGGCAAAAAAATCATTATGGCTGAAGCAAACTGTGAGCCTTGCCTATTTGGTTGGCAGGCAATGCCAAACAATGCAAGAGTCCTGATCTTGTGCGAAGGTGAAATTGACTGCTTGAGTTATCATCAGTACGGATTACCAGCTTTGTCTGTACCATTTGGGGGCGGTAAGGGGGCCAAGCAGCAGTGGATAGAGTTTGAATACCATAACCTAGACCGTTTTACCGAAATTTGGCTATCTCTTGATAACGATGAAGTTGGACAGATTGCAGCAAAAGAAATTGCCAGTCGACTAGGTGAGCACCGATGTCGAATGTTGAAATTACCGAAAAAAGATATTAACGAATGCTTACAGGCAGGTATGACTGAAGATGAGCTATTTCGATGCATTGAAACTGCAGCGTACTTTGACCCTGAAGAGTTGTATAGCGCTCGTGAATTTTATCAGGATGCGGTTAATGCATTTTATGGCAAAGAACAATACCTGTTCAGAACGCCGTGGGAGCCACTTAATTACAATTTTAGCTTTAGAGAGTCAGAATTAACCGTTCTGAACGGTGTTAATGGGCACGGGAAAACAGAAGTTGTTGGACATATTATGCTTGAAGCCATGCGCCAGCAAACCCGTGTTTGCGTGGCATCTTTGGAGCTTAAGCCAGGACAACTATTAAAACGACTAATAAGGCAAACCACTTGCTCCGAAAAGCCACCAATAATGGAAATAGACGCTTCATTTGGGGTTTATGATGATCGTCTCTGGTTATTTGGCTTAACTGGAACAGCTAAAGCTAATCGCCTACTTGAAATATTCGAATATGCTCATCGTCGATATGGCGTAAAACTGTTTGTTATTGATAGCTTAATGAAATGCGGTATTGGTGAAGATGATTACAATGGGCAGAAAGCTTTTGTTGATGCGTTGTGTGATTTCAAAAATAAAACAAGTAGCCACATCATTCTAGTAACACACAGTCGAAAATCTGATAGTGAAGAAAAGCCAACGGGGAAGATGGATGTCAAAGGTACGGGAGCGATAACTGACCTTACGGATAACTTAATGATAATCTGGCGAAATAAACCTCGTGAGCGGGTTGTTCAGAAAAAAGAATCAGGCGTCATGCTTACAGACAAAGATCTTGAAAAACTAGAAATGTCAGCTTCTACACTATTTATCGAAAAACAACGAAATGGTGAGGGGTGGGAAGGTGCTGTGGGGCTGTATCTAAATAAACGCTCACATCAGTTTCTTACGAAGGAAGATGCGGATCCCTATAATTACATCGGTAATATGCCAGCTTCTCATTACGATGAAGACTGGAAAATGATGAATGTATCTGAATACTAAATCAAATAAGGGCTAAAAATGGAAGACAGAAAGATAAAACTAAAAAATGCAGTAAACGAATACAAATCTTTAAAGGAAAAAATGAGAGGGGAGGAGCTAAAAGGGCATGGCTGGCCAGAAGAATGGTTAACAATTCAGCATAATTTAGAAAGTGAAATTCGTGAATTAGCAGGTGCTAGCATGATTATTGAAATGTATGACAAGCTGATTGAATGTAGGGATGCCATCAGGGAACTAACTACTGAAAACGAAAAACTTCGCGCAGAACTTCGTCGGTTTGATGGCCTAGATAAAAAAATGCATTAAAACATACTTATTAGCAGGATTTACACATGGATGTGATTTCAATTAATTTTAGTGAAGCAATAGAGGTGGCTTAATGAAACTCGAAAACGCACTTAAAAACTTTCACCCTAAGTCACCTACATTCGGTAATGTAGCAGGTTGTACCTCTCCTGACCGAATAACAGGAACGGATATCATGGCTGCAATGGGGATGACTAAATCACAGGCTAAATTTGGCATGACGGCATTCTTGGCGAAAAATGATGTCAGTGAAGAGGATAAGTTTTCTACGGTGGAAGCTTTGATCCAATACGCTAAAAAAATCACACCAAAACTGGTGGCTAAAGCTGCAGGTAAAAAGTTGGGTTATTGCTTAATTATTCTGGCCAAGATGGCATTTGAAGATTACGCACGTTCAGCAGGCTCAGTGTTTCCATGTTCAGCATGTAGCGGTAAGGGTCTTATTTATAAGCGTAAGGACGTCATTAAACATCCTGGTATAACGAGACTAGACGGAACTGTAATTATTGAGCCATGGACAAAAAATGAAGAGGTGGATGAGTTATGCGTTTCTTGCAATGGCAAAGGTCAAATAGCGCACCGTTGTCGCTGCAAAGGGCGAGGTAAGGTATTAGATGACATTCAAACTAAGCTGCAGGGCGTGCCTGTATTTAAAGATTGCCCTCGTTGTGCTGGTAAGGGGTTCAACCGTGTACCGTCGTCTGTTGCATATAATGCGATAAAACACCTGATACCTGATTTAACTCAATCATCATGGTCACGCAATTGGAAACCATTTTATGAGAAACTAGCAAGTAAGTGTTATTTTGAAGAATGGATAGCGGAGCGAGCTTTTTGTAAAGCAATAAAATAAGTTTAATAGTGACTTGATTTTATTTAAAAACAAAACGGACAGTATGCTGCGTAGTCCGTTTTAAATAGATGATTAATTTATGAGTTATTTTTCTGTTGGTATTTTGATATCTAGGTCATAAAGCCTCAATACAGAAGGAGTTTCATCTACCGCTGAAAATTTAAATTTCACTTTAGAAGCAGCTCTTTTGGGAATGCTAATATCATTTTGAACCGTAGATAGGTAAGAAGTAAACCCATCTTGATCTAATATAAAAATATTATTTTTGTCATTAAGGTTTGTTAAGCGAATAGCCGAGTCTGATTTATTTTTAATTGCGACAGTAAGTAGATATTCACCATCAGTAATTTTTTCAGATGATGTTACCTTTACGTCAGTGTGTTTATTTAGATTCTCTATATCGTAAATAATAATAGCACCGTCAATGCTGCTTCCAGAGGCTCTTCCTTCATCAATTCCTTCCTTCAGCCCAGATAAAGCATCTTTACTTGAGGCTGTTATTAATGACGTTATTGATTTTACATTGTCTTTAATTCCTCCTTCGTTGTTGTCGTTGGCTGAAAATGCGCAAGTAGACATAAATAAGAATACATAAACTAGTTTTTTCATATTTACCCCGATAGGCTGTTGAGTTTGTTTCTTATATCTTACATCAGATACATTGCTTAATAGTTAGGCTTACTCTTAGATTAATTGATTGTTGCGTTCAGTAATTTATGGGCTGTCCTAGCATGGTTTCTCATAGCTGCCAAGAAAAAATGGGCTTCTATCCTGTTGCATTTTGCATAAAATTAGCTTATTATCCTCTAATAATGGACATTCTATACCTAGTCACATTAAACCAATTCAAGACCTCGCAATGCGGGGTTTTTTTATGCCCAAAATAAACATAAGACTTGCTGTTCCTACTTGTCAGAGTTACATGTGTGATTTGCACTTTTGTTATATCTCGTTAGACTAGGGAGTATATGATTTAAGTGGAAACCGTGACTTAAATATCAGGGCAAAGTTCGGGACGGGCCGAATCACCTTAATTAATGGGGTCATTCGTGCTTATATTGTCGTCACGTTCACGAAAGTTGCTTTATGCCGTTGTTTTTGAGTTTTTTGCAATCTTATTAAGCGCCTTGTTGCTTTTCATTTTAAGTAATGATAGTGGACATAGTTCAACATTTGTCGCGGTTATTGTTTCGGTTATTGCATTGATATGGAATTATGTTTTTAACACACTATTTGAATATCTTGAATGTAGGCTGAGGATAAAAAAACGAACCGTTAAAGTCAGAATATTTCATTCAGCAGGATTTGAGATTGGTTTATTTATGTTCACAGTACCTCTCTACATGTGGTGGTATGATGTGGGTTTTTTAAAGGCCTTCTCGATGGAGGTTGTTATTTTAATCTTCTTCTTTATTTATACGTATGTCTTTACGTATATCTTTGATTTACTGTTGCCCAGGGTTAATGTGTGAGGAACCTGAACGCATACACTCTCAGCGTATGCCTCCATAATACTTATAATCTGCTATCAAGTTCTGGTAGCGCGGAACAGTCCGGCTGAACTAAATCAGTCACCCATTCCAAGGGCTGCGCATTGCGTGGCCCTTTCTATTTAAGAGAGGCATCAAATGAAAACAATCCAAGTTACGGTGACGAAGCTTAGTGGCTCCGTCTCTTTTGAAGTACACCAGGGAAGTAACTTACTTATAAAAGATACTCTCTATGGCAAGTCAAGCGCTGAATTCCATAAAAAATACAAGGTAAGCTGCACCTCTGATGAGTTCTTGATTACCACTACCCATAGTGATAGTGAAGACGTGGAAATTTCAGTTAAAGTTATTGGCTAGTAAGCAATAAATACAATAATCTATCTCTGGGTACCCAACAAAGGAGATAGAAATGTTTGTAGATAGCAATTTAGCCCCAGACCCAGATAATGCAAATTCGGTTTTGGGATGGGGAGTGGTTAAGTATGCACCATGGCATTTAGATAGCGTACATGCTACTGAAACTCAAGCGGAATTGCGGGCATCGTTATTAGATAATGGCTATGAAGTGCATTATGGCTCACATAGACTACAAAGTGACGACTTTGTATGGAGTGAAGTTAAATAACGTGTTTATTTGACACCCAAATACTAGGTCACTTAGGTGGCCTTTTTTATTGGAGATAATATGAAAAATATATTTATTAATCTATGCATTAAATTGTCTGGTAAGACTAAAGAACAGTTAAGTTTAGCCTGATCATTTCATTACTTTTTAACCCGCTCAAAATACAAAGCCTATTGGCGAGCTATATTTCATTAACTTATCGAAAACCTCATGCAGAGAAATCGATAGCTGCGCATAAGGCGGAGTTGCGCCCGTCACCTATTAAATCAAGAGAACAAATCATTTATGAGCACATCAATAGGGATAACCCTCGGTGCTGCTGGCGGTGGCGCGATGGGCGGTTTCCTTATTGGTGCCGACTATGGTGTTGTGCTAGGGGCAGTTATTGGCGCATCAGTTTCCGTCATTGCATCTAAAGATAATAACCGACGAAAGATACTTCATTTTATCTTAGCTCTTGGCGTGGGGATCCTCATTGCTAAAGAAGCTTCTGATGTTATCTCACAGATATGGAGCTGGGATATTAGCCCTAGAATAATGGCAGTAATTATTTCGGCTTTGTTAATCCCCGTTTTGGTGCTAGCTGCAAACAAAGACAACCTTAGAAAGCTGTTTAGCCGTATTGCCGTATCAATAGACCGAAACTTCAGCAGTATCGTACAGGCCATTAAAGACTGGCGAAATAAAGGGGGTAACTGATGGACACCTTCTTAACGATTTTTACGAATATAACTTGCTGGGTGGAGGCTCACCCTTTAGATGCTACCGATATTGGTCTTATGGTGGCCTCGGCTATTATCGCATTCCTTTGCCCTTATGAGAAAACGAGAGATTCGATAGTTACCAATATATTAATTGTTTGCTGGGTTTACCAGATTGGTGAAACACTGGCAGGCGAACGAATATCAGCGCCATCTGATGTGGTATTTGATGCAGTTATTTTCCTCGTCATTTTATCGGCTGGTGGCAACATCATGTCGGTTGTTGTCATCAGTAAGCTAATGTCCCGAATCAAATCAATCTGGCTGCTAATTAAGCGGCCTTTTACTTTTATGGTGAAGAAATGACAGAACCTAAGTGGCTAATCGAAGCCAGAAAAGAAATTGGAGTTACTCGATTCCCCAGCCCGAACAGCAATCCTAAAATTGTTCAATATTGGAAAGATATGAAATGGTCAGGTATCAAGGAGGACAAAACCTCTTGGTGCGCAGGCTATGTTGGCGCGATGCTTGAACGAGCTGGAATTATCGGTAGTCGCTCGGTCAGCAAGGTTCCTGAAGCGGCAAAATCATATTTAGATTGGGGTATTGCATTAAAAGAGCCTCACTATGGTTGCGTGGTTGTTTTTGATAGGGCTGGCGGTGGGCACGTTGGTTTTTGTGTAGGGAAAACAGCAGATGGTAAGTTGCTTATTTTAGGCGGCAATCAATCGGATGCGGTTAATATCAAATCATTCCCACTGACCAGAGTTGTTGGCTATAGATGGCCTAAAGGTGTGGAAGGTGATAACCGAACTCTGCCAATCGGCGATGCCGCATTGTCAGTGAAAGAGTCGTAATATGGGTTCGCTAACTAAAGCATTAATGGCCGCTTGTGCCATTTTGCTATTTTGGCTCTGGTGGGTTGCTGATGACTTTGACAAGTTGAATGATAAACACACTAAGTTAGAAAGTAGTTTCTCTAAGTTAAATAGTGATTTCAATGAGCAGGTTGCTATTAATGAAGACTACGAAAAGCGCATTAACTCCCTTCACGAACTCGACACCAAACACACAACGGAACTTACAAATGCAAAAGCTGAAATTGACCAGTTGCGTATTGATGTTAGCAATGGCACTAAGCGCGTGTACGTCAACGCCGACTGTCCAAAGCCCGAACCGAATACCTCCGAAAGCGGAAGCAATGAAAGTTCCGCACGACTTAGTGAAGCAGCTGAACAAGATTATTGGCGTCTCAGAGAAATGATGGTTGAGAACGAAAAGCAAACTTTGTATTTACAAGATTATATTAGATTGGAGTGCTTACATTAGCTCCAGCCAATGAAGGTTCTAATTAGAAAAAGTAAGTTTAAGAAGGAGATAACTGCAAGTAGATATATAAATGCTTTAAAGAATAGAGTTGTAACGCCTGCTTGGTGGTTATCACGAATAAGAATAAATACAACGCAAATAAATAGAGAGAAAACGATAAGTATGGTTGTAATCGGAGGGGGATGTATAAGGTTCATGTTTTTGAAAAAGTAATTTTATCTTAATTCTATAATGGTGGTAGCTTTAGAGGCCATAGTATCAGAAATTGTATGGATAAAAAAAGCCTCAGTAAGCAGAGGCAAATACTTGGAATGTTTATTACTAATTTTACGAATAACCCAAATGTCGTAAGGGCGTGCGCATAGTACCAACATAAGTTAAATAATCTAGGTGTAAATTGTTACGAAATACGGAAAAGACTATTGATTGATGAGTTTGATAGCAAAAAAAGCCTACACAGCGGTAGGCTAAAGATGTTGCTTATACAATTGAATATCACTTTAAACATAGTAGGAATTTCAAAGTATGCAAAGTTATTTCTAAATATTTTCAGCTGATAGCGGATTAAGTGAGCAAAGATTTTGCAATAGAAGGGGTTTTAAGTGGCAAAAAAATAGCCCACATAC
This sequence comes from Providencia sp. PROV197, assembly GCF_028479625.1. Lineage (NCBI taxonomy): Bacteria > Pseudomonadati > Pseudomonadota > Gammaproteobacteria > Enterobacterales > Morganellaceae > Providencia > Providencia sp. PROV197. The sequence continues at coordinate 30,286 of NZ_JAMPNZ010000003.1, read as the reverse complement.
CGACAGGGAGGGTGGGCATAACAGTATGCACAGCTAGGTTGATTATTATTATGTCATCTTTTTTAGAATAGTATATTAACTGAGAAATAAGTGTAAAAAATCTTAACCAAATGTGTCAGTCTTACAATAGCGGGTCTTTTTAATGGAGAAACACCATGGCAGCACAAGGTTTCGATAAACCACTTTAATTCCGTGAAGAGTTGGATAAAAGTATTCCGAAAGAATAAAAAAAGACCCACGTGTCTAATGAGGGTCTGAAATATGGCTACACTATGTCTTATTATACCTAATGAGTCGTGTACTGCATGAGTTAGTCAACAGTACAGCACTGGCTAAACAATAGCCAACTTATATTTGTAAAGGTTCATAGCCATCAGCTAATCACTGGTGGCTTTTTCATTTATGGAGACAGACATGTCAGATAAAAAAGAAATAGCCACCCTATCTATAAAGATATCAGTTGATAGCACTGACTTAGATAAGTTGGAAGCGCAACTAAAGCGCATTGAAGGTCTGATGGTTAGCACGGGAATGAAGCAGCCAGCTAAGCAAGGCTTCACAGTGGATTTTGGTATATTCAACCCTAAAGGGTGTTTAGAACCTGTGTTTACAGTTTCTTCTAGCAGAGTGTTCATTAATGATGTGTTTATTGAGAATGGCACTATAGAGAAAATGGTACTGCAGCCAGCAGAAGAACAAACTAAAAAGGGCGCAGAGCAAGCGCGGTTTGAAATAACCACAGGCGTTAATGATAACCGTGAGCAAGTATCTGCTGAGGTGCCCCTTAAATCTTCCGCTAAAATTGCTGAAACAAGTAAAGCCATTTCTCGCGAGCAGTCAGAATTCGAAAAGCTTCAACAACTGATTGAGGATAAGTTTAATTACTTACAGTCTTCAATTACAGCCATACAACATACGCAAGCTAACTCAGAGATAGCGAGTGCGAATGCTATTGAGCAAGTTCGCGCTGAGGTTCAACGTAAAGAACAACTTGATTTATAAAATTCTACAAACGTCATTCACTGAGTGGCGTTGATAGAGTTTTATATAGGTTCTCATGGTTTAGCTTCACAACGGGTCCCGAAAATATATTGATATGTCCAGTTAAATATTCTGATTGAGGAAGTTATGAGTGATGAAGCATTTGCTAGGCCATATCCACCTCATGAGTTTATCGAATCATTTTCTCCGCACATAAAAATAACGTCTGCTCCTGAGGTTAATGAGTGGGTACAGCAACACCTACTCAATGATGACGGTGATATTCATAATCCTGATCATATGCACTTAATTGATGCGGATATTTGTTTTATGTGGGCCTCAAACTCATTCAATAAGAAAGGTCGGTATGTGCTAGGTCAATGTGAAGAAGTCATGATGCGTGCTGGTGGCTGGCAGAAAGCCAGAATGGAACAACAAATGTATGAATGGTTTGGTCGTATACCTAAGTTTGTTATCACATTAGCTGCTGATTACTGCGCTCAATGTTCGGATGCCGAGTTTTGTGCATTGATTGAGCATGAGCTTTACCATATAGCACAAGACATGGATGAATTTGGCGCACCCAAGTTCACACAGGACGGTATGCCTAAGCTGAAATTAAGAGGGCATGATGTAGAAGAATTTGTCGGCGTTGTTCGTCGATATGGCGCTAGTGAAGAGGTTCAAGCAATCATTGATGCCGCAAGCGAAAAGCCAGAAGTGGCTAGGTTGAATATATCCAGAGCGTGCGGAACCTGTTTAATGAAACTGGCTTAAATTTTTGACTAGTTTTGACAGGTATTGATTATGGCAGCGTTAAAATCAGAGGTTAAAATTTATATTATTCAATCCCTTGCCTGCTATGACACCCCCTCTCAAGTGGTTGAGTCCGTCAAAAATGAATTTGGGTTAAAAGTGAGCCGCCAGCAAGTTGAATCTCATGACCCAACTAAGTCAAGTGGGCGTAAATTAGCGAAAAAGTGGGTAGAGCTTTTTAATGAAACCCGTGAACGATTCCAAACTGAAATAACAGACATCCCCATAGCGAATAAAGCCTACCGTTTGAGAATGTTAGACCGAATGGCGGTTAAAGCTGAGAGCATGCGTAATTTTGCGTTAACGGCACAATTAGCTGAGCAAGCTGCAAAAGAGTGTGGGGATGTTTATACCAACAGACACAAGGTAGAGCAGAAAGTTGAGACGACGCACAACATTATGCCTGTTCCTGCTTGTGACAGCGTGGATGATTGGGAGAAAGTCGCACAACAGCAACAGGGCGGGGTATTAGGTGAATGAATTACAACGTAGTTTGGAAGCCTTTGCCTGGTTCGCAGTCGTTATCCTTAAGTTGCCCATGCAATGAAATACTGTATGAAGGCACGCGAGGTCCTGGTAAAACAGCGGCACAACTTGCCCGTTTTAGGCGTAATGTGGGTATTGGCTATGGCTCATTTTGGCGCGGTATCATATTTGATACGGAGTACAAAAACCTTGCCGACATCATCACGCAATCAAAGCGGATGTATCGGTTGTTTAAAGATGGTGCTCGCTTTCTTGCTTCAGCCTCAGAATTGCGTTGGGTATGGCCAACTGGTGAAGAGTTACTATTTCGATTTGGTAAAGAAGCGGATGATTATTGGGATTACCATGGGCAAGAGTTTCCCTTTATTGGTTTTAACGAATTAACCAAGCAAAAATCACCCGATTTCTACGAGGCAATGTTCTCTTGTCGACGCTCATCATTTAGACCAAAAGATTACCCCCTTGAAAATGGCACATTACTAAAGCCTATTCCGCTTGAGGTTTTCAGTACGACAAACCCGTTTGGTATTGGTCATACATGGGTGAAAAAGCGTTTTATCGAACCAAAGCCACGAGGAACCGTTATTCGGGAAACACAAAAAGTGTTTAACCCACAAACTGAGCGTGACGAAGAAATTACATTAACTCGCGTCGCTATCCATGGCTCATTTAAGGAAAACCCGTACTTAGATCCCCAATACATCGCAACGCTCATGAGCATTAAAGATCCAAACCGTAAAAAGGCGTGGGTGGAAGGTTCTTGGGATGTGACAAGCGGTGGGCGTTTTGACCATCTTTGGAATGCAACACACCATGTGATTAAGCCGTTTCAGATCCCCGACAGTTGGGTTGTTGACCGATCACATGACTGGGGGGAGTCAAAGCCATTTTCTAACTTGTGGTGGGCGCAATCGGATGGTACTGAAGCCACCTTACCCGATGGCCGTAAGTTTTGCCCACCAGCAGGGACGTTAATTTTGATTGGTGAGTGGTATGGGTGCCCGCCTGATGAGCTCAACAAGGGGCTGAATATGTCATCAACCAATGTTGCTAAAGGCATTAAGTGGATTGATGAGCGCTTAGCGGGCTTAGATAGCGTTATCCCTAGTGAAATAGTTCAAGACGGTATTACACAGGGGCAAATGAATATTATGCCCAATATCTGTAAAAAGGTGATTAAAGGTCCTGCAGATAATTCTATCTATACCCCTAACGATGACGAGGACTCCATTGCACAAAAAATGGAGGCTCAAGGTGTCGAATGGATGAAAGCGAATAAAAACCCTGGTTCCCGTATTAACGGTGCATCACTTTTTGCCGATATGCTCGAGGCGGTGATTGAAGGTAAGAAAACAGAGTCAGGCATACCAGAAAAAGCGGCATTTTATGTCTTTGACTATTGCCGAGGCTGGATCAGTCGAGTTCCTGTTTTAGTTCGAGACTCTAAAAACCCTGATGATGTAGATACCGAGCAAGAAGATCATGACTGGGATAGTACACGCTATCGCGTTCTCCATAAACCGAGTCGTCCAGCCTTTGGCATTAATTTAGGAACAACCTTCTAATGAGTACAAACAACGTTGATTTTACTCGCCCTGAATATAAAGCGGCTGCGCCTCAATGGAAGTTAGTCCGTGATGTATGTCGAGGTGGCGAGGATATAAACACTTATTTGCCCGAACTTGTCGAGCAGGATGATGCCCGTAAAAAGAAACGTAACAAAGACTATCAAGACAGGGCCGTGTTTTACCCCATAACGGGCAATACCCGAAACGGTATGATAGGCATGGCGTTTAAAAAAGACCCCTTAGTTGCCGTTATCGAAAAGCTGTCGTGTTTAAAAGACGATGCTGACGGGGCGGGTTCAAGTATCTATCAATTGGCTCAGTCTTCACTTGAGTCAGTATTAGAAGTCGGTCGGCATGGTCTGTACGTCGATTACAACAGCGATTCGAAACTCCCGTACATATTCCAATATCGCGCTGAAGATATCATTAACTGGCGTACAGCGCGTATTAATGGGCGCACGATGTTAACGCTGGTGGTATTGCGTGAAACGGTGGAAGAAGAGGACGGGTTTGGTTTTAAGGATGCGGTTCAATACCGTGTATTAGCCATTGAAGACGGTCATTTCATTTGCCGTGTTTATCGCAAGGCAGCAGGGCAAAGCGTATTTCAAATCGATTCTGAATACATCCCTGAGCGTGCCGGTAATGGTGCGTGGGAGGAAATCCCGTTTACGTTTATCGGTGCTCAGAATAATGACCACACTATTGATGAAGCCCCCTTGTTAGGGCTGGCAAAGATTAACCTAGGGCATTATCGAAATTCGGCAGATTATGAGGACTCTGTTTTCTTTTGTGGCCAAGTTCAGCCATACCTTGGTGGGTTAGATACCACGTGGCGGGATCATTTAGAGAAAACAGGGGTTATTGTGGGCTCTCGTTCACCCGTTATGCTGCCTAAAGATGGCTTTTTTGGTTACGCTCAAGCACAACCTAACATGCTGGCTAAAGAGGCGATGGACAGTAAGCGTGATTACATGGTTGCGCTGGGTGCTCAATTGGTTTCTGCGGATAGTAAGGTCAAAACGGTTATTCAGTCTGTCGGTGAACAGAATGCCCAAACTTCCATTCTGAGTATTTGCTGTTCAAACGTTTCTGATGCATTTAGTAAAGCGCTAATGTGGTGTGCTGAATATTTAGGTTTAGATACGACGGACATTTCGTTTGAGATTAACAAAGACCTCGTTAACCACATCGCGGACAGTGCGATGATCCGCGAAATAGTTTCCGCATGGCAATCCAGTGCAATACGTAAGTCTGACTTAGTCCGTAGTTTGCAAAAATACGATGTTATCGACCCTTCAGATGATATTGAGGTGGTGGTGGATGAACTGAATACCCAGCAGCCCACGATGGTAGGTGAAACGTGATATCCGTGAATACGCAGTTAATGGATGAGTTAATAGCTCATTCGCTCTTTTCAGGTCGATATTCCACCAGCGTCGCTAAACGTATGGTCAAGGTATTGAATGAGTTCGACGCTGAGCTCACAGCAACATTAATTACTGCGCTCGATGATGCTGACATTGATATCAATAGCTTTACGGTTAGGCGGTTGGAGTCATTATTGTCCAGAGTCGAACGAATTAATGGTCAAGCAATAGAACGGGCATTTGCGTTTTTATCGGATGAAATGAAGGCGTATGCTTTTCATGAAGTCAGTTTTTATCCCTCCCTGTTCAATGCGCTGCTGCCTGATGCAGTATTACGCCATTATCCCTTTATGGGGATCAGCGAGGAGATGTTATACGCCTCAGCGATGTCTCGACCTTTCCAAGGGAAGTTATTGTCTGAGTGGGCATCAGGGCTAGAAAAAGACCGTATGACCCGTATCAGCAATACCGTGCGTAATGGTTATCTCAATGGGGATAGCGCCGTTCAAATCGGGCGAAAAATTCGTGGTCATGCGAAGCAGAATTATAAAGACGGCGCATTACAGATGAGTCGTGCAAATGCAACCACGCTAGCCAAAACGGCTATCAATCATGTGCAAGCCACTGCACGTGAACATTTAGTGGACGCCAATAAAGACATTATTGATTGCAAACAGTGGCTTTCAACACTGGATAACAAAACCTCTCATGATTGTATTGTGCGTGACAGGCTGAAATATACTTTAAACGGTCATCCGATTGGCCATAAGGTTCCCTATAAACGCGGCCCTGGCAAAATCCATTGGGGATGCCGCTCAACGGAAACACTCATTCTTAAATCGTGGCGTGATTTAGGCATTGATACGGATGAAATGGATGATGGGACACGTGCGTCAATGGATGGGCAAGTTCCTGTTAAAACAACGTATTTAGAGTGGATCCAAAGGCAACCCGAATGGCGACAGCGCCAAGTGTTTGGTGAAGTGCGGTTTAGGTTGATGAAAGAGGGCGGCATGGCTCCTTCTGAGTTTTATACCGATAAAGGCGAATTTATTCTGTTATCTGAATTAAAAGCGCTGGATGAACGGGCATTTAGAGAGGCGGGCTATAACTAATCGTTCCAGTAATTAATTTAATTATTCGACCAAGACTCCTAACGGGGTCTTTTTTATTTAAGGAATTAAAAAATGACAGATAAAGATATCGAAAAAGAAATCCAAGCCAAAGGTAAAACAGCGGCTCGTGTAACACCTGAGCATATTGATAGCATCATTAAGGATTGCTACTACTTTACTGCTAAAGATGGTGCTAGGGGGGCGCTTGAGCCTCAGACAGCTTTACTCGGATGGCATGAGTCACTTAACTACCTTACGTTTTGTGTATTGATATTAAAAAATGGCTTCATGGTTACTGGTGAGTCAGCATGTGCAAGTCCTGAAAATTTCGATGCGGAAATTGGTCGCAAAATTGCCAGACAGAACGCAGTTAATAAAATTTGGGCGCTTGAAGGTTATCTGCTCAAACAGAAAATTCACGATACAGAAAAATAGTTTTATTTGAATCTTCAAGGTCACTTCGGTGGCCTTTTTAATGTCTAAATTCAGCTGAGGGCTGAACTAACTCAACGCGCTAGGCGCATTCAATCCCAAGGGGAATCACATGTTATTTATGAATATCGAACGCAAGTACTATTCACAGGCTGGTGGCGAGGATAAAGGGGGCGGTGCTGGTGGCGCACTCGAAATCACACCTGAAATTCAAACCCTTATCGACCAGCAAGTGTCTGGACTAAAAGCCAAGAACACCGAGTTACTCGGCAAAATCAAAGAACAGGGCGACAACCTAAAACGCTTTGATGGTATTGATCCCGACACGGTGAAAGGGATGCTTAAACGCTTTGAAAATGACGAAGAAGCCAAACTCATTGCCGATGGCAAGATTGATGAAGTCATTAATAAGCGTACCGAGCGCATGCGTGGCGATACAGATAAGCAGTTAAAAGAGGCTAATGCCCGCGTGGAAAAAGCAGAAGCTTTTGCCAATAAATTCCGCGCACGTGTTTTGGGTGATGAAATTCGTTCAGCGGCGGGTAAAGCGGGCGCATTAAGCAGTGCGCAAGAAGATTTAATTCTACGTGCCAAAGGCATTTTTCAAATCAACGACGAAGGTCAGGCCGTCGCTGTTGATGAAGATGGGAATCCAATCATGGGCAAAGATGGCCGAACACAGCTATCCCCTATTGAATGGATTGAATCCCTGAAAGAAAGCGCACCGCACTTATTCCCAGCCGCATCAGGTACAGACGCAGGGAAACATAAGCAAGGTGGTGCACACCTTAAACGTTCTCAAATGTCCGCCAGCGAAAAGGCTGAATATATTCGCCGCTATGGTCGTGACACTTATTTAAGACTTCCAAAAGAGTAAGGAAAGGCAGCAATGACAGCAACAGTGAATAGTGATTTAGTGATTTATAACGATTTGGCACAAACCGCGTTCTTAGAGCGTCGCCAAGATAATTTAGCGGTATTCAACCAGGCATCGAATGGTGCCATTGTGCTGGATAACCTGTTTATTGAAGGCGATTTCCGTAAACGTGCTTTCTATCAAATCGGCGGCTCGATTGGGCATCGTGATGTTAACTCGACTGATAAAGTTGAAAGTAAGAAAATTGGTGCAGGTGAGTCCATTGATGTTAAAGCACCGTGGATGTATGGCCCTTATTCTACGACGGAAGAGGCATTTAAACGCCGTGGTCGCGATGTCTCTGAGTTCTCAGAGCTGGTGGGAGCTGATGCGGCGGACGCTTCACTGGAAGGTTACATCAAATACGCACTTTCTGCTTTGGGCGCAGCGATTGGTAATAATACCAAAATGGTGGTTTCAGCAGACATTGCTACTGATGGCAAGAAAACGCTTACACGTGGCATGCGCACCTTCGGTGACAAGTTTGGTCGCATCGCTCTTTGGGTTATGCACTCTGGAACCTACTTTGATATTGTTGATGAAGCTATCACCAGCAAAATTTATGAAGAAGCGGGCATTGTTGTTTATGGTGGTTTGCCAGGTACATTGGGCAAGCCTGTATTAGTTACCGATACCGCTCCAGCAGATGCTATCTTTGGTCTGGTGCCAGGAGCTGTGAGTATTACTGAATCCCAAGAGCCGTCTTTCCGTTCTTATCCTATCAATGACAAGATGAACTTAGAGGTGGGCTACCGTGGTGAAGGTACCGTGAACGTGGGGGTTCTAGGCTATAGCTGGGATGAAACAAAAGGTGAAAACCCTGACCTGGCCAAGATTGGGACAAAAGGAAACTGGAAAAAGCATTTCACTAGCGACAAGTTAACCGCTGGCGTCATGATCAAGCTGACCGCTGAAGTGGGAAAGTAGCACTGTCAGCGGATAAAATGTCCGCTATCGCTGACAGTGCCGATGTTGTGACCGTTACACTCAATTATACCAAGGGAAGCTCGCCAGTTGAGGGGGCTACCGTTAATTGGTCAACAGCTGGTGGTAATTTGAGTGTGACATCCTCTAAGACGGGCAAAGCGGGGGGCGCGACAGTGAAATTGTCCTCGGATACCGAAGGTCAATTCATTGTCACGGCAACAGTCGATGGAGTGACTCGGTCAACGGATGAAATTACATTTACGGCTAAGCCACCTGTAAGTGGTGAATAACTTAAAGGGGTGCAATACCCCTTTCTTATTTTGAGGGGCTTATGATTGATTCAGATAAAACCTCCCTGACCTTTAACAGCTATGCTAGCGTAGCGGATTTAAAGGCCTATGCTTCAGCAAGGCGGTTAACGCTCCCTAATGAGGGATTAGAAGGATTGCTCATTGTGGCCATGGACTATCTCGAATCCCAAAAGTGGTTAGGTAAGCGAACCGATGTTCATCAGCCGCTCTCTTTTCCACGTACGGGATTAATTCGTGATGGTATTGCGGTTTCAAGTGAGAATATCCCCCAGCAAGTTATCCAAGCCCAATGCCGCTTAGCGATTGAATCTCAAGAAAACGACCTGCAACCTACTTTAGGTGGGGAAATCATTGCAGAACGTATTGAGGGCGCTGTTGATTTGAAATACGCGGAAGGTACCAATACAGGTGCACCAAATTTTGCTTGGTTGAAAGGTTTGTTATCGGGCTTGATTGATATCTCTGAGGGGTTCGCCATTAATACGTTTGCAATGAGGTAGCCATGAATATCTATCAGCGTGGTCACCACACAGCGTTGCGAATGCTGAAGAAATACGGTGCTTCATACCCAGTTAAACGGGATGGTAAACATTGGGTTGATGATGAGACGGGAAAAGAGCACCACGAGCCTGAAACTGAGTTTCTCGCCACAGGGGTTAAGGTGCAATACAAACCCCATGATATTGACGGGACGCTTATTCTGGCGACAGATATCAAAATGGTCTTTTCACCTGCCACGGTTATTCAGAAAGGGGATCGGGTATTCGTTGACGGCGTGTGGTTGCGTGTACAAGAGCCTAATCCAATTAAACCTGCTGAACTCGTAATTTGCTATCAATCTCAATTGAGGGCGTGACATGTCACAATCATTTATGCGTTCAATTAATTTGTTTGTTGATAATGCCCAAGCAGATATGGAAGCGGTTGTTAAGAAAACGGGGTTTAAAATTTTGGCTCAGTTGGTTCAAATGTCACCTGTCGGTAATCCTGAACTCTGGGAAGTCAACCAGACGGCAGTCAGTTATAACCAAGCAGTATTTGAACACAATGAAGAACTTAGGAAAGACCCTAATAACCTTACTCCAAAGAAACGTCAGTTAAAAAAGCGCGTGCGTGTCAATGACTCCATGGATATCAAAGCCCCTCCAGGTTATACCGGTGGGCGGTTTCGGGGTAACTGGCAAGTGACGTTTGATACACCTGCAGACGGTGAGACAGGACGAATTGATAAATCAGGCCGAATGACCGTCTCTATGGGAAATTACGTACTTGAGCACTTCAAGGTAGGCATGAGTGCTATCTACTTTACCAATAATGTGCCCTATGCTTACCCGTTAGAAATGGGCCATTCAAAACAAGCCCCGAATGGCATGGTGGCTATCACTGCACAGAATGTGAGTCAGTTCTTTAGAGAGGCCATGGCTGAGGTGAAATCATGAAGCAATCCGAAATTAATCAGTCAATACGTGCGCTGGTGGCTCAGATTGCGAAGCAAGCGGGGTTAAAGGTGGCATGGCCTAATATGGCTTTTGATGAAATTAACTCCCCTTATTTGCAAATGCATATTTTGCCAGCGGCAACGGAGAATATGGGGCTAGCGCTCGATATGCCGATTTTAAAAGGGGTCATTCAAATTAATCTTGTGGGTAAAGTGGGGAGCGGTGACGAACACTTAAGCCTGATTGCGGATAATATTAAAACTCAGCTTGAGAACGGGCTCACATTGACCAAAACCCTTTATCTCAACAGTGAGCCAAATCAATTACCCCCTCTCGTGGGGGATACCCACTACACCATTCCCATACGCACATTCTATCGATGTGATTCAGTTCGATAACACCGCCAGCTGGCGGTTTTTTTTATGCATAAATAAAGAGGTTCATTATGGCGGAATATAGCATTCCTAATGGTTCTACTGTTTCGGTTTCCAGTGGATATGGTGAAGCAATCGCGATTACTGCTGCATCGAATGCCAGTGAGGTTGTTCTTACTGTTGCAAGCGCGGGCGATATTAAAGCGGGTGATGTTGTGATCATCAGTGACAGCTGGAGTAATTTAAATGGCCCTAAACGGGTTAAAACGGTTGCGGCCAGCAATATCACCATTGAAGGCTTTGACAGTACGGATAAATCTAAATATCCAGCAGAAGAAGCAATGGGCACTATCAAGAAGGTCACGGGTTGGACGCAAATCAAACGTGTGACGACGGTGGGCATTGAAGGGGGCGATCAGCAGTCCACCAGCATTCAGTTTCTTGAGGATGATCAGGCAATCAGCATTGACACCTTTAAGAACCCGTACATCATTACTTACACATTAGCCTATAACGCCGATGCTAAACATCATGCTTTATTACTGGGTTATGATGAGAGTAAATCGCTGGTGGCTGTGCGTTTTTATAATAAACGTGCTGAGCAAGATCGCTATTATTTGGCATCGACCTCGTATAAAGAAATCCCTGATACGGCGGTGAACGAAATTGAAACAACGACCGTTCGCTTCTCTTTGCGTTCTAAACAGTCTGTCTACGCCCACGCAAAGTAATCCCGGTATCTGAGCTCACAATTGATAAACCGATTGCCACAGGTGTTGTGGGAGAGGTGATTTTACTCAACCTCACCTTAACACCTGCTAATGCATCCAATCAGAATGCGACATGGAAGAGCTCTGATACCGCAAAAGCGACTGTGAATACCGCAGGTAAAGTCACACTGAAAGCCGCGGGCAAAGTGACTATCACTGCCACTGTTGACGGTGTAACAGTCAATTCAGTTATTACGATTAATGAAAAGGCGAATAATGGCTAAGTTAACCTACAACCCAACACCGACATTTGAACATACTGTCAAAATTACAACACCTGACGGTAAGCAAGGTGATTTACCGTTTGTATTCGTTCACAAGAAAATGAGTGAACTGGATGAGATGGGGAAAGCGGACGATCTAACCGATACAGGATTTTTGCTTCAAATTGCGAAAGGGTGGGGATTCAAAGATCGAGAGTTTAACCACGATAATGTGGCAGAATTTTTCGATAACTACCCAGGGGCAGCTTTCGAAATTTTTACGTCCTATCGCCAAGCGCTCTTAGGTATTCGGGAAAAAAACTCCTAGCGGTTGCGCAGGCACTTTACAGTAAGCCACTGTCAGCGATTGAATTAGATTTGCTGGGGGATCTTGATGACAATGATGTTGAGGTTACCCCAGATATTGAAGCTTCAGTCACGCTATTCCAAGCGCTATCAACACAATGGCGGGTCAGTATGGACGGTCCTACTGGGATTGATTATACCGTTATCCCCATGCTGGCCAGTGCTTACGGTATTTGTGATCTGGCAACCGTGATGAAAGATATTCAATTGATGGAGTCAAAAGCTTTAGAATTGATACATAAAAAATAGGGCGGTAATGCCCTAAATAATTAGGGCTGTTTATTTACACAGTTATTTGTGCTGCGATATTTAACGTTTAGATTTGCATTGAGAAATAGCTTTCTATTGCAGCGCAAAGTGGAACGTGGCAATCTCGCGGGGCGCGAATTATACGTATGGCAATGTAAAATACAAGCAACGCTATTGACTTAATGTAACTTAACTTACATTATAACCTCAGTTGTTATATCAATTTGATAAAAATTCTATTTAATTTGAGGTGCGTATGCTTACTTGTTTTGATGTGGCTGATTACTTTTTATCACGCTGCGATGATGAAAGCGGCGATCTCATTTCCAATCTTAAATTACAAAAGCTAGTTTATTATGCGCAAGGTTTTTCGCTAGCTTTGCTAGATGAACCATTGTTTGATGAAAACATTGAAGCTTGGATGCACGGCCCTGTAGTTCCTCAGTTATATGCTAAGTATAAGAATTATGGGAGAGAACCTTTACCTTCACAGGGTTTTGATAAAAATAAATTCACAGAAGATCAATTGGACCTATTAGAAGAGGTCTACAATGTATATGGTCAGTTTTCTGCTTGGAAACTTAGAAATATGACTCATGATGAGTCACCATGGGCTGATACATACATTGATGGAGCAGGGCCAATTAGCATTCCAAATGATAGAATGAAAACCTTCTTCAAGACCCTCATTGTTTAATGATACGCAATGGCAAAGGGTAAAAATAAATTCAGAGGTAAGATAGCCAAACCGCCCAGTGAAGAATCTGGGCGTATTGGTCTAAGTAAACCAAGCAAAGACGACCTGCCAGAAAATAATCCTCCAGTATTTTCATTACGATACCTTCAGAAGGGGTATTGTCTAGATTGCTGTCAAAAAGATGAAAAAGCAGCTTTAGCCGATAAGTTATTCACATTAAGCAAGCTATCATGGTCCGAAATCAAAGGGCTGCCAAGGCATGGGCTGGGGTTCGAAAAAATAAAGAGTAGCAGCATTAACGCTTCGATTCCCAAGCATATTACTGATGATGTTGATTTGATAGCTTTCAGATTTTTCGGTATGAGTCCCATGGTTGGTTACAGGAATGAGTCAACATTTTTTATTGTATGGCTAGATAGAGCATTTACTTTATACGACCATTAACCCACTTCGGTGGGTTTTTTATTGCTGGAATATATTTGATGACTTAGTATTGATAACCAAAGTCAAATGGAGATATCAATGAAAAAGGTTATATTTGCTAGTGTAATTGCGTTATGTGGCTTTTCGGCGTTATCAGCAACAACATATAGCTTAGAACAATTGAGTCAAATTTCCGAAAAAGGAAAAACGCCGAATACATTAGCCTATAAAGAAATCTTAGAAATTAAAAATATCAATAGCTTTGAAGCTTGCACTGATTGGCTTGATGAGCAGTTGCATCCATATGCTGATTTTCCTCAGCGGGTTGAAGTTGATAAATCACCAAAACAGTACGGAGTGCGAGTTTTTACTGAAGATAAAACACTAACCTTTAATTGTGTAAATTATGGCGGAATGGATGGTATATCAGGCGCAATAAGTGAAGCTCTTTATCAGTAATTTTTCTTAATTTGGTTTTTTATTGTTTATCAATTAACATTAGCTTAACATGGGCTTATCTTAAGCTAAATGTTGGGCTGATTATGAATAAATCACTGATGTTTGTAGCGCTTTTATGTTGTAGTTTTATTGTAATTTCTAAGCCTGTTTATACTGCTGATGAACTTCACGACATGGTTCTTTCTGGCACTAACCCTGAAACGTTAAATTCTCACTTGGTGTACGATTCTACAGGGGTAGTCACATTCAATAAATGTGTATCAACGATGAGAAAATTACTGAGTGATTTAGGGGGCTATCCATCAGTAATCGAAAGAAATAGCTTTGGTGTGTTTCGAGCTAAGCTTTGGGCTAGTGATGGGCTGTATGAGCTTAACTGTGTTGAAGCAAATGATAGCGTTATCGCTGAGCAATATAAAGCAGAGTACAAATAGCTAACTCCATACGACTAGCCCACTTCGGTGGGTTTTTTATTGCCTGAAATCTGCATCTATCCTAGTATTCACGTACTTAACTTAAATATGGTGATGTATGAAAAAGGGAATTATTGCAGGTTTATTAACGCTTGCTTGTTTTAATGGGTATGCAATAGAGGCAAGTACTGTAACCAAAGCCCCATTTGGCTTGGAGTGGGGACAAAGTTTTGAGGACGTTGAGAAAGTTGAAGATATTGATTTAAGTAATTGCAAAAGCATGCGTGGATATAAAGCGTGTGATATAGATTTTTTCTTAGAAGGCCAAGAACCTTTCATGCCATGGACTAGTAATGCCATGCTGACGTTTAAAAATAACAGGCTAATATCAGTTGTGAACTCATATCCTGTGAGCGAGTTTAAAAAGAGTGATTGTGGAAATATACCTAAAGAAATTAATTATCTATCTAGTTTAGGTGCTGATACCACACAGCTAACTGAACTTACAAAATCATGTAATACTCTCGAAAATAAAGGGATAAAGAAAACCATCAAAACGGATTATGGTACTGTTGAATTTTCAGTAATGAAGGTCCCCTTTGGTGGTGTTATTGGTGTCACTAATTATAAATCAGATGATAAATAGAATTTGCACTTCCGCTAAGCTAACATTACTGAAACCAACAGGTGGGATGGATAGATGAGAAAACTATTATTGGGACTTTTACTTTGCTCTGTTGGATTTGGGGCTGTTGCTGACTGGAAGTATTCTGAGAAAGTTGATGAAATGCGGGGAACCACCCAGTACTTTGCAAGCTTAGCACCAGAGAAAGATAATGAAGGTATAGCAATAATGTTAATAGCGGAAGGCTATAATAACAAAGAAGCATATAACTTTCACTTTTCCCTAAATGGCGCTGAATTTGATTGCAAAGTAGGGGATATCTGTTCTGGCCTAATGAAAGCTGATAGCGGCGAAATTAAAGAGTTATTATTTGAACTCGATAAAAAAAATCAGTTTTTGGGATTTATTATTGGAATGCGTAATTTTTCAACAGAATTATCTGGCGCAAAAATCCTATATATAGAGCTTCCTATTTTAGGCAAAGGCATGATGCAATTTAAGTACGAGCCCAATAAACTAAAATGGTCGATGTAATAATCATTAATAGTCACACATAACCACCTACGGGTGGTTTTTTTGTACCCGAGGAAAGTTATGACACAAGAAATAGCCAGTATTTCATTTAAGGTCAGCACTAGCGAACTCGAAAAAGGTTCTAAAGCGCTAAATGATTTACAACAAGCCGCCAGCAGGACAGATCAATCCGTTGATGAGTTAAATAGTACGTTTAAGCAGTCTGAACCAGCACACAAGGCGGTAGCCCATTCTATTTCTGAGTTAACCAAAATACAAAGAGAAACGGTTATCTCTGTTGATAACATGAATGCGAAGTTCAAGGAAAATGCCTCATCACTGCGAGACCAAATTCTATCCATAAAGAAAGCGGGTGATGCGAGCAATCAATTTGCAGAAATTCTGAAAAAACTGAATGGGCAGTATGAAAGTGGAAGAATTAGTGGTGTGCATTTTGCCATACTGGAAAATCAGATTAAAAAAGCGGTAAGAGAGACGGAATCAGGTAATACAAAAGTTGCTGACTCGTTTGCGAGGCAAATTGAAAGTATTGAAAAAGTATCGGGTTCAACTGCAAAACTGACCGCAATCAGAGAGAATCTGACCAAAGTATACCAAAAAGGCAATATTGATACCGAGCGGTATCAATCATTACTTGAAGATATCACCAATCGTACCAGTGGATTATCTGTCGCTGAAAAAGAACTTTCTGTTCTAAAGGATTCCTTCCTACGAAAAATGCATGAGCAAGTTTTTCTGTATGGCGCCAGTAAAACAGAAATGTTGTCGTACAAAGCTGCTCAGATGGGGATTTCAAAAGAAGCAGCCCCCATTATTACCCAGATGAAAAAGCAGGAAGAACGCACGGCAAGGCTAGCTTCCGAGCAAAAACAAGCGGCGCAAGCGGCAAGAGAGTTAGCCAGAGAGCAACAAGTAGCAGCGGTCGCAGAAGCGAGGGAGGCTCAAGCCAAAGAAAGCTTTATTCAAGCGTTAAAAAATGAAGCGGACGCAATAGGTAAAACAAAATCTGAATTGCTGCAAATGAAAGCGGCTCAATTAGGCGTGAGCCAACAGGCAGAACCGTATTTAGCGAAGTTAAAGCAGCAAGATCAGGCCTACCGCAATGGCGCTATTACATTAGGGCAGTATCGTAATGCTATGCGTCAATTGCCAATGCAAATGACCGACATTGTGACCTCGTTGGCTTCAGGCATGCCTATTTGGTTGGTCATGGTTCAGCAAGGTGGGCAAATAAAAGATTCCTTTGGTGGCGTTGGAAATTCATTCAAAGCGGTGTTGTCATTAATTACACCAATGCGCATTGCGATGTTTGGGCTGGTGGGCACAGCAGGCGCACTGGCGATAGCTGCCTATAAAGGCTCTCAAGAGTTTACGGAATATAACAAACAGCTCATCCTGACAGGAAATTACGCAGGAAAAACCGCCTCACAGCTTGACTCATTAGCTAAACAGCTATCTGGTAATGGCATTACTCAATATCGAATGGCCGACGCGTTAGCGAAAGTGGTTGGCTCTGGTGCATTCTCAGGCAATCAAGTCGGTATTGTTGCTGATATCTCTGCGAAGATGGAAAAAACTGTCGGGCAGGATATTGATAAAACGATTGAGCACTTTAAACGCCTTAAAGATGATCCAGTTAAAGCGGTAACCGAGTTAAATAACTCTTTGCATTTTTTAACCGCTAAGCAGTATGAGCAAATTGCAGCAGCAGAAGCACAAGGACGCACGGAAAAAGCGGCTGAACTTGCAACGAAAGCCTATGCCGAGGCAATGAATCAGCGCTCAATGTCTATTGTGGATAACCTTGGTACTTTAGAGCGTGCGTGGAATTGGATTGAAAACGCAGCGACTAAAGGCTGGGATGCTATGTTAGGCGTGGGGCGAAATCCTGGTCTTGCATTGGATAGACAGACAGCATTTGCTGAACTTCAGCAAGCCCAAAAACAGTATAATCAATTACAGAAAACTCTCGGTTATTCTAAAGGGTATGAGGGAAACAATGTAAATACAAAACAAGATGCCGAACGTTTAGCTAATGCTGAGCGAGAAGTTGAACTAAAAACACAAGCCTACGAACTTATTGACAAAGCGTGGGCAGCAGATGGGCTAAAAGTTGAGCGTGAGCGATTGGCTCGACAAGATGAAGAAAGGGCGATTAAAAACCAAGAGCTTTTCAACGCTAAAGTTAAGCAAGGCCAAACAGCTGCTCAGCGTCGCAATGAGGAAGAAAAAGAGCTTAATCGACTAATCCTAGAAAATAAACGTGATGCTAAAGAAGGTCTAGCGTCTCTTTTTACTCAAGAGGATATTGAGGCTGCTAGGAGGGGGATTCAAGAACGAAATAAAGACAAAAAAACGCCAAAAGGTAAGGAATACCGCCCTGATTATGGCACCCGCCACGATGAAGATCTCCAAAAGCAACTTTTAGCACTCGAGGCACAAACAAAAGTGGCTCGTGATTTCTCACAAACAGGTGACCGCATTGTGAGTAACGAACGTAAGCAACTTATGCTTACTGAGGCCCAATTCACTATCTTGGATAGGATCGTTAAAAAAGGTGAGCGTCAATTAACAACTGATGAAAAATCACTGTTAATGAGACGTGAGTCTATTTTGTCTGGTCAGCGTGAACTTGCAGTAAAAGGTGATGCTTTAGAAAAGCAAAACCGTGAAAACAAGCTGCTTGAGGAAAGAGCCAAGCGTATTAAAGAGATTGAGAATCGTATTCAGGCTTTAAAAGGCAGCGCAGGATTAACCGATAGACAATACCAGCGTAATATCGCATTAGAAAAGGCGGATTCACCAGAGCAAAAAGCCAAGTTAGAAGAGTTTTACCGTGAGGAAGATGAACTTCGGGGAAACTGGCGTGACGGTATCAAAAAGGGCTTTGCGGAGTTTGAAGAAGACGCAACTAATACTTATGGAAAAGTCGCCCAAGCCTCGCAGTTTGCTTTTGTTGGAATGACTAATTCTCTCACGGATTGGGCTATGACAGGCAAGGCTAATTTCGGTGATTTTGGGCGTTCGTTTGCTCGGATGGTTACCGATATGCTGATAAAGGCTGCAGCACTAAAGGCGATGACAGCAGCATTTGGTGGTACTAGCTTTGGTAACTTCTTAGGTATTAAGCCGGGCTTTGCACGTGGTGGTTTTACAGGGGCAGGTGATAAGTATGAACCTGCAGGTGTTGTCCATAAAGGTGAGTTTGTTTTCACAAAAGAAGCCACAAGTCGTTTAGGTATTACCTCATTGATGTCATTAATGAAAAGTGCCGAAAAGGGCTATGCTTCTGGTGGGTACGTTGGAAACAATCATCCTATGGCGAATGTACCTGTTCAGCGTATGTATGGAATGCAACCTGCTGGCGGACCTCAAGTCCATATTAGCATGGGGGACTTTAATTTTGGTAACTCTCAGCAGCAAGCCTCATCAAGTCAAATCAGTAATGGTGCCGTGGCGCGCGAATTCGAACAAATGGTAGAAACGGGTGTTAATAAACTGCTTCGCAATCCAGCATCAAATTTATATCGAAAGATTAACGGTAAATAACAGCCACCAGCAGGTGGCTTTTTTATAGGTAAAACTATGGCTGAAGTATTTAAATGGCGCACTCAAATACAGGAGACGCCAACAGGCGAGTTTCGCTACCGAGTAAAAGAAGTTGAGTTTGGTGATGGTTACAAACAGGTTTCTGGCGATGGTATTAACTCTGAATCTCAGTCATGGCCATTTACTTATACGGGGCAAAAAACAGAAGTTATGCCCATTTTTGCTTTTATTAGGCGGCACGCGACAAAATCATTTATATGGACACCCCCTTTTGGAGAGAAGGGGCTGTATCGAGTAAAGGCCGACTCCATCACATTGAAACCTATTGGTGGCAGCATGATCACTATCACAGCAATATTTGAACAGGCATTTAGCGCATGAATATAACATCAGACATTCAAAAACTAGAGCCAGGTAATAAAGTCCAATTAATAGAAGTCGATGGCAGTGAATTTGATGCACCTATTCTTCGCTTTCATGCCTACAATATCCCTCATACACCAGAAGAAATTGATGCTGCTGGGGATGACATAAAACCCAAGCCAATTTGGTGGCAAGGTAACGAATATGGCGCATGGCCTTATGAATTAGATGGAATGGCAAAAAATAGTGATGGAAGCCCCGCAAGACCAACACTGAGAGTGTCTAATATTGATGGATTAATTTCATCTCTGTGTTTGCGTTTTGACGATATGGCACAAGCGAAAGTCACTATTTATGAAACTTTTTCGCATTACCTTGATGCTAAAAACTTTCCAGACGGGAACGCCATGGCTAATGCTGATGAGTTCTTTTCTCAAGTTTATTACATTGACCAAAAAATTAGTGAAGTTGCTGGTGGATCCGTTGGGTTTGAACTATCGAGCCCATTCGATTTGCAAGGGATGATGATACCTGTTCGCCAGATACATAACCTGTGTTACTGGTGTATGAAAGGCGATTATCGGAGCGGTCGAGGGTGCAACTATACGGGCAATAAGTACTTCAATGAACGAGGTGAGCCTGTCGATGATCCATCGTTAGATAAATGCGGTGGGCTTATCAGTGATTGTAAAAAACGTTTTGGTGAGAATGAGCCTTTGGACTTTGGAGGGTTCCCTGCAGCAGGATTAATACGATGATCACAAAGAAATTAACCGAGGCGATATTTCAGCATGTACAAGCGGAATATCCCAAAGAGGCCTGTGGTGTTATTTGCCAAAAAAGCCGAGTCAAAAAATACTTCCCCTGCAGTAACCTTTCCGATAACCCCAACGAACATTTTGAACTTTCTCCAGAAGACTATGCTGTTGCTGAAGATTGGGGGGATCCTATTGCAATTGTGCATAGTCACTGTGGTGATGGTGTGACGACTCAACCCTCTGAAATCGATAAGCTACAGTGTGATGCCATGGGGTTACCGTGGATTATCGCATCATGGCCAGAAAGTGATATTCGACTCATTCAGCCTCGAGCAGAGCGTGAGCTAGAAGGACGTCCCTTTGTGCTGGGTCATGCGGATTGTTGGTCTTTAATTATGGACTACTACCGACAGGCTCACGGCATTGAGCTGCATAACTACAGCGTCGATAGGCACTGGTGGGAAGAAGGTGAAAACTTGTATATGGATAATTACCAGAAAGCGGGTTTTGTCGACGCCACTGGTGAGCCTAAAGAAGGTGACATGGTGATTATGCAAGTGCAAGCCGATGTTCCCAACCATGCAGGGGTGATAGTTGACGGTATGTTATTTCATCATCTATATGGTCAACTGAGTCGACGTGTTCCCTACAGCGATTATTGGCGGGATCGGACGGTAAAAATTGTTCGGAGGAAAGAGCTAGCATGACTGAACTTAAAACGATACGCCTTTATGGCCAACTCGGTACCCAGTTTGGGCGAGAACACAAATTAGCGATTGATTCCCCTCGTGAAGCCATAAAAGCATTATCCGTACTTTATGATGGATTTGAGCAATTTCTTGCGAACGCACATCTTAAAGGGCTGGAGTTTGCCGTATTTAAAGGTAAGCGCAATATTGCTGAAGATGAGCTACATCTTGATACTTGCGAAGATATTCGCATCGCACCAGTAATTAAAGGCAGCAAGCGAGGTGGCTTTTTTCAGACTATTTTAGGTGTGGCCATGATTGGTGCCGCTATGATGATGGGGCCTGTTGGTTGGGCAGCATTTGGTGCTGGCGGTTTTGCGGGGGGCGCACTCGCTCTGGCTGGGGCGGCAACGGCGATTGGTGGCGTAATGCAAATGTTGTCACCTCAGCCAAGCGGAATATCAATGCGTCAAGATGCGGATAATAAACCATCGTATGCTTTTGGTGGCGCAGTCAATACCACAGCCCAAGGCAATCCCGTACCACTACTTTACGGGCTCGGTCGCCGTGAAATCGGCGGCGCAATTATCTCCGCGGGGATATACACTGAGGATCAGCAATGACATTTATTGTTCGCAGTCGAGTTGATTTTGCTGCTGAAGGTTGTGATTGGGAAAAGCCAAACTGGGATAAGCGTGAAAAAGTTCACTGTTGGCGAAACTATGCACCACTTGAATTGCAGCAAATGTGGCACACATTCACGGATGAACAAAAGAAAACGATATTCTATGCACTTAATTTAGTTGCGGGCGATGAGCACTGGGAATAACACAACAGTAATTCAACTTAACCACCTACGGGTGGTTTTTTTATGGGTGAAATATGAGAATTCAAGGCGCGAAAGGTGGGAGTTCCAAACCTCGGACACCCGTAGAGCAAAAAGATAGTCTATTAGCAGAATCAACGGCAAAGTTACTGCTTGCTATTTCTGAAGGTGAAATTGCTGGTGGGTTAGATGATACGTGTATTTTTCTTGATGATACCCCAATCGGTAATGCGGATGGCTCTAAAAACTTTGAAGGTGTGACGTGGGAATTTCGTTCTGGTAGTGAACATCAGGAATATATTCAAGGTATCCCTTCCGTTGATAATGAAATTGCGGTGGGGATGGAGTTAAAAGACGACCAGCCATATGTAAGAACGGTTAATAATACCCAGTTATCGGCGATCCGCATTCGTTTGTCTGCGCCTCAATTTCTCCAACAGCACGATAACGGCGACACCACAGGTTACCGTGTCGATTATGTCATTGAGCTTTCCACGGATGGTGCTGGCTATAAGGACGTGGTTAAATCTGCCTTTGACGGTAAGACCACCAGCGAGTACCCAAGAACACATCGCATTGATTTACCCAAAGCTTCTACAGGTTGGCAAGTTCGTGTTCGTCGTTTAACGAAAAACCAGAATAATGCACGCGTTGCTGATCGGATTAATGTTGCTGCTGTTACCGAGGTCATTGATGCGAAATTGCGGTACCCAAACACGGCGCTATTATTTATCACTTTTAATGCTCGCCAATTTAATAACCGTATTCCTAAAATCAGTGTGCGACCTAAAGGGGGAATACTGGTCAAGGTACCAACTAACTATGACCCGATTACTCGTACTTACTCAGGTGTATGGGATGGTACATTTAAACTTGCAGCAACCAATAACCCAGCCTGGGTATTTTATGACTTAGTTTTAAACAACCGTTACGGTTGTGGTGACCGTATCAAGGCATCACAAGTTGAAAAGTGGGATTTATATAAAATTGCACAATATTGTGATGAATTAGTTCCTGACGGGCGAGGTGCTGACGGCAAGGAACCCCGCTTCTTGTGTGATGTATATATTCAATCACAAGAGTCAGCCTATCAAGTATTACGTGATATTGCGGCTATTTTCCGTGGCATGACGTTCTGGGCGGACAATAAAGTGAATGCTATCGCTGACATGCCAGCGACTATTTTCCGTACATTCACCAATGCCAATATAGTGGGCGGGAAGCCATCATATTCGGGTGGCAGTATTCAGAATCGTTATACTCAGGCCTTGGTTTCTTTTACGAATATCGATAACCACAGCAATGATGATGTAGAGCCTATTGCAGACTTAAAGCTTCAGCGGCGCTATGGTGTTCGAAAACTGGAGTTATCGGCAATCGGGTGTACTCGTCGAACTGAAGCCAATCGCCGTGGTCGCTGGGCGTTATTAACCAATGCCAATGACCGTATGATTTCCTTTGCGACAGGCTTGGAAGGAGCAATACCATCTCCTGGTCATATTATTGCGGTTGCTGATTCATCACTTGCGGGACGTAATACGGGTGGCCGTATTTCATCCGTAGAGGGCCGTAAAATTACCCTAGACAGAATCACGTCCATTAAAGCTGGTGATCGCCTAATTGTGAATTTACCCCATGGCGGTTCTGAGGGGCGCACGGTCACGACTGTGAATAAAAAAGTGGTGACGGTTTCTGTTGAATATTCACAGGTGCCACAAAAAGAAGCCGTGTGGGTAGTGGATTCTGACGACTTAGCCGTTCAACTGTATCGAGTGATTAATATCAGTGACAATGGTGATAACACCTACACCATCAACGGTACCATTCATAACCCTGACAATTATGACCACATTGACTCAGGGGCGCGTATTGATGAACGGCCAATTACGGTTATTCCACCCAATGTGCAGCCAGCACCGAAAAACGTGCGTATTTCTTCATATTCTCAAGTAGACCAAGGCATTGCATTTACAACGCTGAGGGTCGACTGGGAAGCTGCTGAGAGTGCGATTGCGTATGAAGCCGAATGGCGTCGAGATAATGGTAACTGGATAAATGCGCCACGTACATCGACACTGGGCTTTGAAGTGAATGGTATTTATGCAGGTCGTTATCAGGTTCGCGTGCGTGCAATTAATGCGTCTGAAATTTCCAGTGTGTGGACCAGTGCGGAAGAAACCCAACTCAATGGCAAAGAAGGTAATCCACCGAAACCACTAAACCTACGAGCAACTTCTGAGGTTTGGGGCATTACATTGGACTGGGGCTTTGATGTAAATACCAGCGATTCTCTTAAAACAGAACTGCAGTATTCCCCCGAAAACACCGCTGATTCTATGCAGTTGCTGGCGGATGTGCCTTATCCACTTAAATCTTATCGCATGTCTGGCCTTAAAGCGGGTACGCGCTTCTACTTTCGTGCAAGACTGGTGGATAAAAGCGGGAATCAGTCAGAGTGGACAAGCCTTGTTTTAGGTGAGTCATCAACTGATGCTGAGGGTATTCTGGAAGCGGTTGGCGATAAGTTTCTCAGCACTGAAGCTGGTAAACGAATGGAATCTCAAATTGAAGATATTGCACTCGAACAGCTTGAAATTAAGCATGAGCTTGTTGATATCGACAGTAAAACAATTGAACTCGATAACAAGGTATTAAATCTTAATACCGATTTAGCAATCGTTAATGAAACAGCATTGCAAAATCAAATTTACGCAACGAAATTGAGTTATGAATTCAAGCGCGAGACAGTCAGAACTGAAGGTAAAATATTCCGACTTGAAGAAGTTAATGCACAGCAAGATGCTGCAGCAGCGCGTTTTCAAGAGCAAATCAGTGCTAGAGTGGATTACAACACTTCTGCGATTCTTCGCGTTGAACATGCCCAAGTCACGCTTGAAGAAGCCACAGCGGAGAAAATCAACCAAGTAACAGCGGAAGTTGACGCAGCCAAAGGGCGTATCACAACGGTTGAGAAAACTACTGCGACACTGGAAAAAGCACAGGCCGAGTTCAAGCAAACCACAATTGCAGAGTTTGGAGATATTTACGGCGCAATTACTCGCATGGAAATTGCGAACACAAACAAAGAAATCGCCCAAGCCGAAACGGCTATGCAGACTATTGCTAGCTTTAGCAAAATGACTGACCGTTTGCGAACCTCTGAAGCCAGTATTTTACGGAATGAAAAAGCGATTGCGACAGCTGACAAAGCGATAGCGGAAACAGGTGTTCAGCTTAAAGCGCATATTGATGATACTGCGGCAAATATCACTGAAATCAAAAAGGTTCAGGTTGAGCAAGACAAGGCACTCGCACAAACCCGAGAGCAGCTCACTGCGGATATTAAAGCGGGTGATGACAAACTGAAGGGGGATATTGATAAACAGGGGCGTGAGTTGTCGGATGTGAGCAGCGTTGTTGATTCTCAAAAAACGGCTATTGCTGGTTTAGAAAAAACGGCAACAGAAACGCAAGAAAATCAGCAAAGTATCTATGAAGAAATGCATGCTAACTTTGCACAGGTACGCAAAACGCAAGCAGATCAAGCATCATCACAGGCTGAGGCGATTTCTCAAACTACTGCTGAAGTCAGCAAGGCGCGTAATGACAATCGTAAAATCAAAGCTCAGGTTCAGCGTAATGAAAAAACGATTGCAGACAACGAAAAGGCTCAAGCGGCATTAGAAGAAAAAGTCTCTGCGCAATATGATGAAACTGAAGCGGCATTTGTTCGCGTCACAGAGTCAATTGCTGAAAAAGACAAGGCCCAAACCCAACACACCGAGCAAACCCGTGCGCAGTTACAGAAAAACATTGATGATAAAGGTCAGCAAATCGATGAACAAGGAAAAGTCATTGATAAGCAAGGCAAAGACCTTTCTGACGTCAGTTCAGCGGTGACTAAAAATACTAATGCGATAGCGGATACCAATAAAACCGTTGCAGAAAACGAGGAGAAAACAAGTAGCCGTTTTGAGGGTAACGAAGCTGATATTGCTCATATGCAGAAAACAGAAACAGACAAAGAGTCTTCCCAAGCGGAAACACTCTTACAGCTTGCTGTGCAAAATATGAAGCAAGGCAATGATGCAAGGGTAATTAAGGCTAGCATCATTGAGACCAATAAGCTGATTGCGACCAATGAAGTGGCCCATGCTGAAAAGTTTACCCAGTTGAATGCGCAGTATGAACAAAGCAATGCTCGCTTTACTCGTATTGAAAAAGCTATTTCAGATAATGAAAAAGCTCAGGCCAGCACTAATGAGACAATTCAATCTGAAATTAAAGATACTAAGGCGGCAATTGAGCGACGCGCCGAGACCTCAGTTGATCACAAGGGAAATGCATCATCAGTATTTAGCATCAAATCAGCGGTTATGCTCAATGGTCAGTACTATGAAGCACAAATGATGATGGGTGCGACGGTCAAAAATGGAAAAGTTGTTACGCAAATAGGTTTCAGTGCCGATACATTCGTTATTTTCAATCCATCGAACGGCAAGTTAGAGCCTGCATTTGTTGTGGTTAACGGGCAAGTTGTAATGAGTGATGCGCTTATTAATAAGGCAACAATTCAACAAATTGTTATTGGAAGTGATATGCGCTCTAAAAACTATGACCCAGTAAATCGAACAGGTTCACGTATGGATTTGACCAATGGAATTTCAGAAGTATATGGATCAGATGGTGAGGGCTCTATGATTCAAAAAAATAATGAAATTTCGATGTATGACAAAGATGGTAATTTGGAATTGTTTATTGGCAACTGGAAAGGGGGGAATTTTGGCGTATGACGTTTATATGTTTAATAAAATTGGTTTGAAAAATCCCTATGGGCTTTCGGGGACACGTAGCTTCAATTATCTAAGAACTATTGATGTGCCAAGAGCTCCTCTGGGTGAATGGACTTACTCCCATGAAGTCACTATCACTGAAAAATCCCCTAATACCAATCTGATCGCAGTCCCATTTCAGGCAACTAATGTTTGGCGGGATAATATGGATTGGTTTAATCATATTGTTATTGAAAACATACGAGTGGCAGATAATAAAGTCAATATCGGCTTAAGAACATCGTATTTTTATAAGAATGATTATCGAGGTTATACAGATCCAGCGGCTAGATTGCATGTATTTGAAACGCATAATGAGGGGGCTCATTCAGGCTGGGGAGTTTATATCAGGGGGGCAACTGATTTTACTGCAATAACTAGCAATACCCAGCTCGGGTTTATTGTCTGGTCATTTAGCGGGATGGTAACAAACGCGCTAACATTGCCCAGCAACTTACCTAACCGTAATTCTCAATTAGTTCTTGCGTATTGGGATCATTCCAGCGCGGTAGTTGAGTATGACCATGTTACAAATCGAGTGACAACAAATGGTAATGCTGTTCAAATGGACATTATCATTATTCAGAGCGGGTTTACTCCACCTTTAAAAAACGGTGATAACGGGTTGTTTTTATTTAATAAACTCGGTCAGCCTGTTATCACGAATCATTACCCACCAATCAAAGCGCCTGGTACTATTCATATAGGAAGAAATGAATCTAAAGTGTACGAAAGGCCACTAGTGCCACTGGCGCGGTATGGTGTATTTTTCACTGGATCAACGGGTAACGCTCGATGTTGGCATGGCGGGCTAAAAATGCAAGGTGGTCGAGTGAGCATTGCTAGAGGGTCTTACTTTTTGAGCGGAACACACAAAACAGGGGCAGGCAATGAGTTTTATTCTGAGTGTGACACCATTGTTTTAAATCGAGATGATTACTTTTAATTTCTAAAAAGTTACTAAATTACAACTAGGCCGCTTAATTGCGGTTTTTTTACGTTCAAATTTCGGAGAATCAATCCTATGTATAATATCGGTACCGTCAGCACCACAGCAAATAGCCCAAAAATAACAGGGACAGGCACACGCTGGAAAGATAACAGCACGCTTGTCTCAGTCGGACAACTTGTGTTGATTGAAAATGGATCCACTCTAATCATCAACTGCATTGATTCGATTGAAAGTAACACGGCTTTAACGCTGGGCTTTCCCGTGTCAGCAAAACTGACTAATGTTAAATATAGAATTCTAACAACAATGATTGACTCTATTTCTGACGGAGTTAATAAAGCGACAGCACAAGTCATTGCTAGTGAGATATTTACTGATATTTTCACGGAGTTGATGACTGGAACGGGCATTATTGAATTTGAGTTACCCAATGGCCAGAAAGTTAAATTACGCACCGAAAATGAAAAGGATAAGCAGCTAGATGGGAAGTTTGATAAAACAGGTGGGGAGCTTAATGGTGGCTTGAAGGCATTTGGCGCAATACAAACCAGTCAAGGTGAAGTCACTGCGCATGTTCTAAATGGTGCTGCGGCACAATTAAACGGGCAAGGAGATATCGCGAGGTTACGGTCACGTTCCAAAGATGGAAAGTGGTACGACCATGTCATACCTGAGTCTGCTGGAACACTACTACAAGTTAACGATTATGGCATTGGTAATCCAACCCCATTAATTGGGGCGTTAAATATTAGTTTGTCATCCATCGTTCGTGCTGGGAGTTTTATTCAGCAATATTCGGTAGAGGCAACACTAGAAAAAGAATACCCATATAATGGGTTAGCGGGGACATTAATCAATTACCCATCCGCTGGAGCCAAAACACTACAAGAGTATCGAGTCTACAACAGACCACAGTTAATTTATTATCGTTCAGTAAATACTAACGGTTCATCTGAGGGTGAACCTTGGATTTTGCAATACAATACTGGGAACACAACAAAAGACTCAAACGGTAACTTAAAAGCCGCTTCCCCGGTGGTAAAACTCTTTGCTGATGACATTGAGTTAAACGACGAATCTGAAGGCGTTGAAATGGAGCACCTTGGTATTGGCCACTACCTCATTAAAGGCGTTGTAGGCTTTAATGCAGATGGTGCATGGGGTATCAATAACGGCTTTGTCATTCCTCAAGACCATAACGGTAAAAACATGGTTCTCATTGATTACGAGGTGAGACCTGATGGTGATATTGAAGTTTTTGTTTTCCACCAACAGAACGCGGACATGCCTGAACGTTTCCAGAACAAGCGCATTAAGCACTTTGATGAAGAAGGTGTTCCGGTTTACTTCGAAAACTACGAACCTTGTGATGTACCTGAATCGCGCTGGATAGACATGCGTGTCGAAATGCCACCTAACTCACTCTACAATCAAAAGCAAGCTGAAGCTGAGAGACTCGCTAAGATAGAAGCAGAGCGATTAGCGCAAGAAGAAGCTAAACGTGCAGCGCAGGAAGCAGAAAGGGCAGAGCAGGAAGCTGCGGAACAGGTAGAGCAACAATAAAAACTAATGCGCCAGCTCGAGTGGTTGGCGCATTTTGATTATTTACCAGTTAATTTATTATATTTTTCGTGAAGAGTTTGAGGGAATAATTCAGTATAAACTCGCCACAGCGTTGTAAGTGATTTATGGCCAGTAACTTGCGCCACTTCCTCGATAGAAAATCCAGCCTCAAATAGCCTACTAGCGCCCTCCCTGCGTAAATCATGGTATCGCAAGTCTTCAATACCTAAAGATTTTCTTACAGTACGAACTCCTTTAGATATCGAAGTTGCATTGTAAGGAAAAATTCGATCACTTTTTTTCTCTTGGCTAATTAAAATGTCCCATGCATCACCTAGTAAGGGAACAGACATGTGATTACCTGTTTTTTTTCGGGGATCTTTTCTGTCTCGAACAATTACTGACCGAGCGTCATAATCCACGTCAGCCCAAAGTATTTTGCAAACTTCGCCAACACGCATACATGACAGTATAGAAAACATAAAAATACTACTATATGGTATTTTTACTTGCTTGAGAGTTTCAAATTTTTTTAGTGCGGATAAGAGCTGCTCAGTTTCTTCTTTAGTTGGCCTTCTACTGCGCACGTTAGACTGCGCTATTAGATCCATTTGGTAGAGTATTGCCTTAGATTCTCGTGCGGGGTTGGATGTGTAATCTATGCTAAATACTGGTTTTACAGAATCTAATACAACCGTGAGATAGCTGACATCTTGGCTAACAGTGTTAGGGCCAGTGCCCGAAGCTCTTCTTAGTTTGCAGTGCTCTATAATGTCATTGACTGATAGTTTAGATAAATAAATGTCCGCCAGTGAGGATTTAAGTAGAGAATTGAGCACATACTTTTTTGTTTTTCCAGACTTTCCACCAAGTCCTGGCTCATCTAAGTACATCTGAACCAGCTCCCCAATTTTTATTTTTGTTGGTGAATCAGACTTAGGTATTCCTGTTTGTTCAATTTCTGCAACGCGCCTAATCCCCCAAGATTTAGCCGCTGCCGCTTTACTAAAGGTTTTATTTTCTCTATAAACATATTTTCCACCTTCCTTTACTCCAACAGTACATCTGTATTTTACAGTACCATCAGCTCTAGGGCGCTTTTCAACACTGTAATAAGCCATTTTTTATAACTCCATTTTGGGGGTGCTGTGAGGGGTGCTGAGATAGGAAAAATATACCAAAACGCGCAGAAAAAAGCCAAAATAAACATATTTCAAAAACGCGAAAATGATATAACTAATTGAAACTATTGATTTTATCATTTTTGTTGATATACATGC
>NZ_JAMPNZ010000002.1:0-20517 GCF_028479625.1 Providencia sp. PROV197 | reverse complement strand
ATTCCATCCACAATGGATGAAACACGTTTATGGCTAGAGGAAATGGACTTATTATTAGCACGAAGGGCACAGTTTACCTTAGTATATCCGCCAACAGCACCAAAAGATAAACCATCAGCAGAGGATATCGAAAGCATGAAATATGTACGTCGTTGGCTAAAGCATGCTAAAGAACCTATGGAACAACATTGTCGTGCGATGGTAGTGACATTGCAGCCCGATGGGAGTGATAAAGAAGAAAAAGAACGCCTAGCGCCGATGCTATCTGCATTGTATGGCCCAGAGGTGTTATTGGCGAAGGATATTTATACAGCGAAAATACAAGCTCAAGCTCTTTTAGCTTGATGGAAAGGTTAAGCGCTTATTTTTCGAATATAGCTAGCGATGATATCAACAGAAAGTACAATTTGTTGGTTGATAAATTCATCGCTGGGTTTGAAGTTTTCAACACAAAATGTCGTGATGAATACATCCGCTTTGATCATTTCCAAAAATCGTGATGAAATAGGTAATAATGTTTTTTCATCGACAGTTACTTCAGGTAATTCAAGGAGTTTTTGGGTCAGTAAACGGTAGCTTTTTACAGGGCCTTGTTCGAAAAATGCTTGGCTGATTTCAGGAAAACGGTTGTACTCTCCAAGGATCAATCGGTATAAGCTAATGGATTGTGGTTTAAGTACACTGATCAAGAACTGTGAGCCATAAAAAGCCAGTACAGATTCAATGGTAGTAAAATGTGGTACTTTTTCGTTTGGTTCTGAGAAAATTTCATCAATCATATCAGCAATAACTGCAGCAAATAATCCTTCTTTATCCCCAAAGTTTTTATAGAGTGTAGAGCGAGATCCGCCAGCACGTTCAATCACCATGTCCAAAGTTGCTCCCTCAAAACCATATTGTAGGAATACCTCAGCTGCCGCTGTAATAATCGCTTGATGGCGGCGTCTGCCTTTTGGTGTTTTGGCTGCAAGGGCGTTATTCATGAATGATTGATCCTATCATTTTGTTTGAATAATGAAATAAAGTAGCAATTTTGCCAAAAAAGTTTAAACCATAGGCTCTGAATCACAGATTTACCTGAAAGAGATCATGATTTAAGCTGATAGTTGGCTTTATGATATTTGTAAAGACTAACATGTTTAAGTGAATTTCTGAATGCTTGTCATAATCTTGGGGGCGCAATGGCGGGATGTATGTTAAATGGGCACAGTTTAACAGAGGGAGATTCTGTTGAAATGCAACGGGAAATCACTCGGCTATGCATCGAATGCGGCTTATTATTGTTGCAACATGGTGCTGAGAGCATGTTAGTGGAACAATTGACAACGCGATTAGGCATTGCACTTGGTGCTAGTCAAGTGGACAGTGCTATTTCGTCTAACTCTTTAGTTTTAACGACAATTATTGATGGCCGCTGTTTAACCTCAACACGACGAATTATTGACCGTGGTATTAATATGCATGTGGTGACAGAAGTACAACATGCCGTAATATTAGTTGAACATCATTTATTAGACAGAAAACAGTTACAAAAGAAACTGTCTTCTATAAAACCATTACGTTACCCACGTTGGTTGATGGTGCTAATGGTTGCGTTGTCCTGTGCATGCTTTAGTAAACTCAATGGCGGTGGTTGGGAAAGTGCCTTAATTACATTCTTAGCCAGTGGTTGTGCAATGTATATTAGGCAGGTTTTAACCTCTCACCAAATGAACCCGTTGATCAATTTTTGCATTACTGCCTTTGTTGCTACCTCAGTTTCAGGGCTATTACTCAAAATTCCTTATCTGGCGGTGACAGAAACCATTTCGATGGCAGCGAGTGTCTTGTTGCTTGTACCAGGCTTCCCGTTGATTAATGCGGTTGCAGACATGTTTAAAGGGCATGTGAATACAGGTTTAGCACGCTGGACAATGGCAAGTTTACTCACACTCGCAACCTGTATTGGTGTGGTACTAGCCATGACTATCTGGAATTTAAAAGAATGGGCATAGAATTTCTATTAGTGTTAATCGAAAAAATGGTGTTGGCCGCTATTCCTGCCGTTGGCTTTGCCATGGTGTTTAATGTCCCTGTGCGGGCACTTAAATACTGTGCTTTGCTCGGTGCGATTGGCTATGGGTTTAGAATGATATTGATGGCGCTAGGGCTACAAATTGAATGGGCCAGTTTTCTCGCCGCGATTTTAATTGGCATCATTGGTATCCAATGGTCCCGCTGGTGGTTAGCTCATCCAAAAGTATTTACGGTTGCTGCGGTGATCCCTATGTTTCCTGGTATTAGTGCCTATGTGGCGATGATCTCTGTGGTGAAGCTTTCCCAATTTGGTTATAGCCCTGAGTTAATTGAGGTTTTAGTGACAAACTTCTTAAAAGCTTCTTTTATTGTGGGGGCATTATCCATCGGCATTTCATTGCCTGGGCTGTGGCTATACCGTAAACGCCCAAGTGTGTGATATTCAATAAAGCTAAGGGATGTTTTTGCTCTGAAGCAGGCTACCGCTTGGCGTTATTAATGATAAAAAACACCGATAATAACTAACATGAACTATTAAATTTGCAGAAAATCCGAAGGTGTAATTATTCAATAAAAATAGGCAATCGCTGATACCATAAATGTTTTTATTTGATTAGAATGTACGATATTTTCTATATGCATTAGAGTGTTAGAAATAACACTAACGTATTTATATTAATTTTTCGCTTATATTCTGATTAGTGGTGTTATTTTGAAACAATCCAGTTTTTTGTCTTTCTTCCGTTTTATTCTGTCTTTCTTTCTATTTTTACCATTTTCCTTTTCTTTTGCAGCACCTAGCTCATTCACCCAAGCGAAAGTGCTCAGCAAAACTCAAGTCTATTCCGATCAAAGTCAACAAGGGGAAGGAACGATTTACTGTGGCTGTCAGTGGGAGTGGGTAGGCAAAAGTGGTGGGCAAGTGGATTTAATCTCTTGTGGCTATCAGGTACGCAAACAGCAAAGCCGTGCCGAACGTATAGAGTGGGAACATATTGTCCCTGCATGGGTATTCGGTCATCAGCGCCAATGTTGGCAGAATGGTGGGCGGAAAAATTGTGTTTCGACAGACCCTGTTTTTGCTCGTATGGAAGCTGATTTGCATAACCTGGCGCCTTCCATTGGTGAGGTAAATGGAGATAGAAGCAATTTTAGTTTCGGTCAATTATCCCCAAATACCCCGTATCCATATGGAATGTGTCGTAGCCGTGTCGATTTTAAACAAAAAGTCTTTGAGCCCCGTGATGAGGTGAAAGGGCAGGTTGCTCGTGTCTATTTTTATATGCATGACCGTTATAATTTATCCATGTCACGTCAGCAACAGCAACTCTTGATGGCATGGGATAAAAAATTCCCACCAAACCTGTGGGAACGTACCCGTGATGAACGTATTGCTAAAGTAATGGGGCACCATAATCCATTTGTGACAGGGCAAAAACAGTGGAGCTTAAACCATAAAAATGGGGGGGAAGGTGTGAAGATTTTTCCATCTTCAACTGTAATATTGCCTAAACAGTCTGAAAAACAAACTAACTTAGCAATTTCAGCTGAAATTAAAGGTAATAAAAATTCCAAAAAGTATCATTTCTCCCATTGTTCTGGTTTTAAGA
The DNA here is from genome assembly GCF_028479625.1 of Providencia sp. PROV197. Lineage (NCBI taxonomy): Bacteria > Pseudomonadati > Pseudomonadota > Gammaproteobacteria > Enterobacterales > Morganellaceae > Providencia > Providencia sp. PROV197. Next base: position 16,891 of record NZ_JAMPNZ010000002.1, on the reverse strand, counting down.
CATTATCAGATAAAAATGCAATCATGTTTTCTAACGAAAATGCGGCCCAAGAAGCGGGTTATCACCTGGCTGGTAACTGCAAGCCACGTTAATGGTCATTTAAACGCCAATAACGAATTGATTATTGGCGTTTTTTTTAGTGAAAGTTTGATGTGACAAATAAAACACAAAAATGTGTTAAAAAAATGTTGCTTTCTGAAAAAAATTAGCGCTATATTTAGGGAAAGTAAAAACTGCAATAAAAACAGCGCCTCATTGAGTCACAAAAAATATTGCAGTTTGTCATATTAGTGTCATACAGATTCATTAGTTTAACGGTATCGCTGTCACAGGAGAAACTAATGGGAAGTCAGTATTTATTAATACGAACACAAGACCGGTTAGCCTCCATCATGAAATTGTCATGGTGAGATGACTAACCGGTTTTTTTATGGCCCGTTAAAAAGAAAGAGGATTGAACCACATTACACCGTTTTATCGTTAACTAAGAGCTTGAAGGGAGCTCCTCTCTGTTCTGAATAGTTAGTCATCTGAAATTGACATCACTGATACCTGGAAGGGTTAATACTATGAGTAGACAGAAAGCTGCAACAAAAGCACGTCGTGAAATGAAACGCTCATCACGTAAAGAACGTTCTGGTCGGTTTGACATGAATAACGTTGCGTCCTTCGCTGAACTGACAGGCATTGAGCCTATTGGTATGGCAAAGGAACGTCGTGATGGCTCACCAATCCTGCCACGAAATGAAGCTCAGAAGCTCTATATTAATTCGATTAAACACAAACAGTTAATTTTTGCCAATGGCGAAGCAGGCTGTGGTAAAACCTTCATCAGTACCGCGCTGGCCGCAGATGCCTTATTTAATAAAGATATCAGCAAGATCATTGTGACAAGGCCTGTTCTTCAGGCGGAAGAAGACCTTGGTTTTTTACCTGGGGATATGTCTGAGAAATTTGCCCCCTATTTTCGCCCTGTATACGATGTTCTAGCCAAAAGGTTAGGGAGTTCATTTCTACAATATTGCTTGCGTCCTGAAATTGCGAAAGTTGAAATCGCGCCATTTGCGTATATGCGTGGTCGAACTTTTGAAAATGCCATTGTGATTTTAGATGAGGCGCAAAATGTCACTGTCACCCAAATGAAGATGTTTTTAACGCGTTTGGGGGAAAATGTCACGGTTATTGTTAACGGGGATGTGACTCAGTGTGACTTACCTGATGGGGTGCAGTCTGGTCTTGCGGATGCGTTACAACGTTTCAGCAGTGATGAAATGGTCTCGATGGTGAACTTTACCATTGATGATTGTGTGAGATCTCAATTGTGCCATAAAGCACTATTAGCCTATAACGACTAATTCATTTGCCTTAAGAGTGATGAAAATATGCCCCATAAGTGATTACTGGGGCATATTTTTTATTAGTCACTGATGATTAATGGTACAGCATTTCGTGGACGATTTGCTCATCGGTTAATGAATAAGGGTAATAGGTTGGCCAATTGTCTAATTGTCCCAGGAGTTTTTCTTGTGATTCATTCCCCATATATAAGTGGAAATGGCCTGACGTTTGCGGCTCGATAATATGGTCGCTAAATTGAATGTATTTTGGCGCTTTGGATTTAGCATCTTGGCACTCAAACAGGTAGCGAACGCCTTTTTTGCCCGAAGTATAATGTAAAATTTTATAGCCTGAATACGCATATTGACAGCTATTGACGACACCGTTTTGGGTAAATTCAATCACATTATTTTCGATGCCAATACTGTCAACATCTGTGGCGTAGCCTTTTTTATAGTAAGCGCGGTATTCTTCAACGGTTTTATCTTTATTTTTCTGTGCTTTGCTTTCTAAAACAGCATCTAACTTACCATTTAATAATAATGGATTTACTGACTCCCATACGCCTTGCCAATCGTTTAACGAGCGGTCTTTGACATCTGAATCTTCAAAGATGCCTTTTGAGGCTTGAAGGGCTTTTTCCGATTGCGGATGTGCATGGCTATGTGAACCGTGTGCGATAGCAGAAAAACTGCTAATGGCAAAAACTGCGCTAAGCGCTGTATTTAATAATGTGTGTTTATGCACTGTCATTTCCTATTTTGATAATGTTCAGATTTATTATGTTATAACATAACATTTGCCGCAATAAAAAAATGCGCAAGATAGCGTGATACGATGCAAGTAAACTCAAAAAGTGGGCAGGAAACAGGTAGGGAAACGCTTATCAGCGATAATGCAACTGATAAGCGTTGAGGGTAATTTAAAACTTAATTAATCGTCAGGGTTATCCATTACAGCATGGCGTTCATGGTGATAACCTTCTTCATCATAGCCGTGGCGCCAGTATGGAATAGCATAGATATCATCACGGCCAAACCCTTTTTCACGACGAACAAAACGGCGTAAATCACGAATTATTTGGTCTTCACCCGCTATCCAAAATGCACAATCTGTGGCAGGAATATCCCACGATTTAAATGTGCTAATTAATTCAGCAGTTTTGCTGATATCACCACAAATCCAAATGATTTCAACTTGAGCAGGTTTTTTAAGTGGGCGTACATCCGCTGGGTTATCCATGCGTAGTACCACCTTTCCTTGGGCATCTGCTGGCATTTTTTCTAATAATGCGGCAATAGCAGGCAGTGAACTGGAGTCCCCCGCCATAAAATAGTGTTTTCGACTTGGTAGTAGTGGATCTGGACCACCAGGATTGGTGATCCCCATCCAATGACCAGGTTTGGCATCGCGGGCAAATAAATAGGCAGGCCCTGTCGCACCGTCATGCATGGCAAATTCAATATCGATTTCACTGACATCAGGGCGAATCGCTCTAACGGTATAGGTGCGCACAAATGGGCGAGGTTTATCTTCAGGCCAGCTACGGCCTTCTTTACTAAGGATAGGCAGAGCGGGTTGGCTGGTTAAGTCAGGGGCTAAAAAGATTTTTAAGTGCCCACCTTCGCTATTGGTTGGGTAGTCTGCAAGCTTTTCACCCGTAAAAGTGATGCTGCGAATGGAGGGGCTGACATCAGTAATGGATTTAACTTGAATAAGCTGCGGTGGCGCCGGGCGATAGATATTTTTTTCAACGGATTGTTCAGTAGCCACGGACATTCTCCTTCATTAATGATAATTTTATTATTTGGTAACTATTATCATTATCATATCACGTATATTAATTATATAACTATCTATATTCACCCCATTTGTTTCACATAAAACAATAAAAAGTGCCTTAGGTATTAACATAAGGCACTCAGACTGCTGACAAACCGATTAGGTTTGGCTGCAGGTTGGATAGGTTTTGAAAATAGACGAGGAAAATCAATTTATTGATTTTCGGCTGATAACACAAAGCAGGAAAAACCACGCTTTTATCCTGCGTTGTCAACAACCTCAGTGCCTTAGGTATTAACATAAGGCACTTAAGTTATCTACTTCACTTTCATCCCTGCGGCGGTCATCATCAATTTAAACACGGAAGAGAAAGCAAACAGTGCTAATACACTTCCTAGCCAAATTAGTGCCATCCAACCGAGTTTTTTCCACCAAGGGGAGGTTACGGCGGTATCAATGGTAGCCTTGGTCTGGGGTAATTTTTCCTCTGAAGACATAGTAACTCCAATAGGTATAAACCAAAATAACAGGAATAATGAATAACGCGCCCACTAACATAAAGCCTAAACTTTCAGAGGGGCCCGCGGCGTCACGGAAGCTAATTGCTGGTGGGATTAATGTTGGCCAGATACTGATCCCCAGGCCTGTAAAGCCGAGGAATATCAACATCAAGGCAGATAAGAATGGAACGCTATCATGCTGCTGGCGCTTTGCACTTTTTAAGATTAGCCATGTACAACCCAGAACCAGTAATGGAACAGGCAAGAAGAAGAACAGATTGGGCAGTGTGAACCAGCGATCAAAAATGGCTTGATTGAGCATCGGTGTCCACAAGCTGATAACCGCTATCACTGCAACCATTAATAAGGTCAATGGGCGCAGAATACGGTACATGGTACGGCGTAGATGCCCTTCGGTTTTCATGATTAGCCAGCCACAAGCTAGTAAAGCATAAGCAACAACTAAGCCAAAACCACAAAACAGTGGGAAGGGGGCAAACCAATCAAAGTAGCCGCCCATAAAGGTACGGTTTTCCACGTGGAAGCCTTGGATAAAAGCACCCACGACGACGCCTTGAACAAATGTCGCGAAAATAGAGCCCCAAATGAACGCGTGATCCCAATGGCGGCGGTGAGATTCATCCGCTCTAAAGCGAAATTCAAATGCCACACCACGGAAAATCAAGGCTAACAGCATAAAAGTTAGCGGTATGGATAACGCATCTAACACAATGGCGTAGGCAAGCGGGAATGCACCAAATAAAGCAGCACCGCCGAGCACAAGCCACGTCTCGTTACCATCCCAAACGGGGGCAACGCTGTTCATCATTAAGTCACGGTCTTGGCTATCTTTTAGGGCGGGATAGAGAATACCGATACCCAAATCGAAGCCATCCATCACGATATACATCAACATACTAAATACGATGATGACAAACCAAATGAGAGGTAAATCAATGCCCATGAGCTGCGTCCTCCGAGATACCTTTACGAATTAATTTCATCATGTACATGTAGCCGATACCGAATACGCCACCGTAAACCACAAAGAAGGCGATTAAACTGATGCTCATGTGCATTTCACCGTGGGCACTGACGGCATCTGAGGTGCGCTGCAAACCGTACACCACCCAAGGTTGGCGACCAATTTCCGTCGTAAACCAGCCCGCTAAGATAGCAATCAAGCCAGAGGGTGCCATGACGAACATAAATCGCAGGAATGTTTTGGACTCATACAGGTTTTTACGGTAACGAAGCCATAAGCCCCAAACCCCTGCGGCTATCATTAATAAGCCTAAACCGACCATTACACGGAACGACCAAAACACCATGAATACATTTGGTCGGTCTTCTGGTGCGTATTCTTTTAATGCAGGCACTTGTTTATCAATGCTGTGAGTTAAAATTAGGCTCGCAAGGTACGGAATTTCGATGGCATATTCGGTTTTTTCTTTCTCTTGGTTTGGAATACCAAACAAAATAAGCGGTGTGGCTTCACCAGGTTTATTTTCCCAGTGGCCTTCCATTGCAGCAACTTTAACAGGTTGATGTTTCAGCGTATTTAAGCCGTGCGCATCACCAATTAACGCTTGGACAGGTGCTAAAACTAAAATCAACCACAACGACATGGAGAACATCTTCTTCATTGCGCTGGATTTATTGCCTTTGAGTAAATGCCATGCCGCAGATGCACCAATAAAGAATGCCGCAGCAAGGAATGCAGCCGTCGTCATGTGCAATAAACGATATGGGAAAGAAGGGTTGAAGATCACCGCTAACCAATCAACGGGGACGATACGGCCATCGATGATTTCGAAACCTTGTGGTGTTTGCATAAAACTGTTAGATGCCAAAATCCAGAATGTGGAAATAATGGTACCTAGCGCGACCATGCAGGTAGCAAAAAAGTGCAGTTTTTCACCGACACGGTTCATGCCAAACAACATGACACCGAGGAAACCCGCTTCAAGGAAGAAGGCGGTTAACACTTCATATGTGAGTAACGGGCCTGTGATCCCGCCTGCAAAGTCTGAAAAGAAACTCCAGTTAGTACCGAATTGGTATGCCATTACCAATCCTGATACCACGCCCATTCCGAAGTTAACCGCAAAAACTTTTGTCCAAAAATGGAACAGTTTTATATAGTCTTCGTCACGTGTTTTTAGCCATAAGCCTTGTAGCACCGCAAGAAAGCTTGCGAGCCCAATAGTAATGGCCGGAAAAATAATATGGAACGAGACCGTAAACGCAAATTGTATACGGGCAAGCTCCAGCGCAGTTAGTCCAAACATATTGACCCCTGAGTGGATATGTTAATGGCACGCTGCATTTAAAGCCTTGGTGATCACAATCGAGGCGCTTATCCCTAGCAAAATAAATTGCTCACACCGGAATGCTAAGTATCGCAATCCGACTAAAAATGTTTTGTGCTTATAGTTAAAAAAGTCAGGTGAATGTGTGGATAAGTAGAACATGAGACGATAAACTATAATAGTAACAATTATCGGGATATTAACTATAACAGTTGAGGCGGCTATGACGAGATATGAACAGTTAGCAGCGCAAATTCGTCAACAAATTGAAGACAATATTTGGCAAGTTGGTGACAGATTACCTTCACTGAGGGAAAGTGTTAAGCAATCAGGTCTCAGTTTAATGACCGTGGTGCAAGCATATCAATTACTTGAAAGCCAAGGTTGGGTCGCCGCACGTCCACAATCTGGATACTATGTGGCCAACCGAAATAACGCCTTTGCAGCGGCAAAAGGGGGAAAAGGGCTCCACTTAAATGAGAATGTAGAAATTAACGCTTCAATATTTGGGGTATTACAAGCTTGTAAGGATCCCGATATTATCCCATTTGGCTCTGCTTTTCCAGAACCTGCGTTATTAGATGACCCTAAACTCGCTAAATCATTGGCATCCGTCGCGAGGCGTTTATCCAAATTTAATACACCCGCTAACTTACCGCCAGGAAATGAGCAATTACGTCGTAATATTGCCCAGCGTTATGCGACACAAGGTATCCATGTCGCTCCAGATGAAATTGTGATTACTGCAGGTGCGATGGAATCGCTGGTGTTAAGTTTGCAGTCAGTGACCCAACCTGGAGATTGGGTCGTTATTGAATCTCCCGCATTTTATGGGTCATTGCAGGCGATTGAACGGTTAAAACTCAAAGCGATCGCGATTAAAACTGACCCTTTATTTGGTATCGATCTTGATGCATTAGAGGACATTGCCGACAAATACCCGATTAAAGCTTGTTGGTTGATGACGCATTATCAAAACCCATTGGGTGGCACAATGCCGCAAGCCAATAAAAAGCGGTTGGTGGATATTTTAAATAAACACCAAATTGCATTAATTGAAGATGATGTTTATGGTGAATTGTATTTTGGCAACAAACAACCCATTCCTGCCAAAGCGTTAGATACTAAAGGGCACTTTTTCCACTGTTCATCATTTTCCAAATGTTTGGCTCCTGGGTATCGTGTGGGGTGGGTGGCTGCGGGGCATCATGCAACCAAAATCCAGCATTTGCAGATGATGAGTACGGTGTCAGCAAGTGTTCCCACACAGCTCGCTATTGCTGAGTACCTCTCTTTAGGGGGGTACGACAGTCACTTACGTAAATTGCGAGTCACCATGGAACAACGACAGCATCAGATGCTAGGGGCAATAGCGAAGTATATGCCGTCCTCGGTAAAAGTGAATATGCCTAAAGGTGGTTACTTTTTATGGTTAGAATTTGAGCCGCCGTTTAATGCAATTCGCTTATATCAATTAGCATTAAAAGAAGGTATCAGCATTGCACCAGGCAGTATGTTTTCGACCAGTGATCAGTTTAACCATGCATTTCGCTTAAATGCCTCTTTTACATGGACTGAGCGTATTGAAGAGGCGATGAAAACATTAGGTCGATTATGTCACCAATTAATTAAAGAGAAGCGCGATTAGTCACATTATCGTTGTAAATTCATTGCCTTGAAAGATTAACTTTGCGACTCTAAGTACACATCTAAAACAGTGAATGACAACGTTTTGGGAGGTAATGTGAAAATTAAATGTTTTGATATCACTGATTTGCCACATCTCAAATGGAATGATGGAGGAGGGGCCAGCCAAGAAGTTTTTTGCTGGCCCGTGGCTTCAGATTATTCATTACGTGCAAGCATCGCGACGATTAATCAAGATAGCTACCTTAAACGCTACGCTGAAGGTGAAAGGTTAGTTATTTTGCTCCATAACCAAGAAATAACATTAACCGATAATAAAAATTTTACGCAGCGGTTGAGCCATGTTGGTGAGCATGCTCAATTTTCAGCTCAGCAATATGCGGCGATCAATGTGAGCCAGCCGAATACACAGCTATTGAATTTTATTTTCCGCGCGGATCGCTGGGTGGTAAAAAGCGCTTTAGTGACTGAGACGTGTAAACTGCCGAACAATCAAGCTGGTCTAGTTTTTGTACGACGTGGCGAATGGGCTGTGTCTGGCGGGAGCTGTAACCGAATGGTGGTTGGTCAAGGCGGTTGGTGGTTGCCGGATATCGGCGAGGGTGAAGTGACCCCCCTTAATGCCAATAGCCAGCTGATTTATATTGAACTATTACCACGTTAACTTGCCGCTAATCCTATAGCTGCAAAGGTTAACAAGCCACCTGCAACGCCTTCTGTAATGCGGCGTTTATTGTCGTTATAACCTTGTTTTTTATGCATGGAAGCAAACAACATCCCAATAACGCCATAAATCACCACACAAGACACAATAAAAGTGGCAGAAAGGATTAGCGATTGAATCGCAACACTTTCGTTCAACTGAATAAAATTAGGTAAGATTGCAAAATACACCAGTAAGCCTTTAGGGTTTAAAAAACTGGTTAAAAATGCCTTACCAATCACCGCTTTATTCGATACTTTTTGTATTTTGACTTCATTGGCTTTCATTGCAGACATGATCATCCGAGCAGCGAGGTATGCTACATAGGCAACACCAACCCATTTTATTGTATGAAACACCATTGGTGAGGTTGCAACAATTGCAGCAAGGCCAAGTGCCGCCAGTATCGCATGGGTTACATAACCTAAAATAATCCCTAAATTAGCCTTCCAAGCGGCACTTGGCCCACCTGAAAGCCCCTGTGCTGAAATAAATAAAATATCAGGGCCTGGTGTGCAAATCAGTGGGATCACTGTAGCACTGAATAATGCTAATGTGTGTAACTCCATAGAATGACCTCTTTGATTTTATTGTTGATGAGGCAACTGGCCAGCTGCGTAAAAATTATAACGACAATGCAGTAGTATAGGGTTGTTTTATTGCTTGAAAATAACAATAAATTAGCATTGAATATCAATAAATATTAATAAGTGAGCTTTAGGTTTCAATAAAAATGAATATGATAAAACTCGATGCCATTGATAGACGTATTTTACAGGTGCTACAACGTGATGGAAAAATACAGAATGTTGAGCTGGCTAAAGAGGTTGGGCTTTCCCCGTCTCCTTGTTTGCGTCGTGTAAAATTGCTCGAAGAGGCGGGAGTGATAAAACGTTATGTGGCGGTACTTGATGGCGCCAAAATAGGCGCGGGGTTGTCGTTATTTGCGCGCATTTGGTTTAAAACACAGGATGCTAAGACCATTAATCAGTTTGTTGAGGATATTAAACAGATGCCTGAAGTGGTGGAATGCCATCTGATGGCGGGTGAGTGTGATGCATTAATCCGCATTGTCACTCAAGACCTTGCTTCATATCGCCGTTTTCATGCGGATCATTTAACACAAATAAACAGTATCCAAAGTATTAAGACCGAAGTCCCCATGGAAACGGTTAAGGTCACATATGCGTTGCCACTTTAGCTATTACGGTTGGATAAATTTGGCGGGAACATGTTCAGTTAACCAAACGTGGTTATCTGATAAGTAAAATAGATAACCTGATTCCACCATTTTTTGGGCTTCAATTACCAAAACGATGGGCTTGCCGTGCCGTGCTCCTACATTGGTTGCCGTCTCTGTGTTGTCCGACAAATGCACATGATGACGATTACCCGCTAATAACCCTTGTTGTCTAATTGAATCGACAAAACGTATTGCGGTTCCATGATAAAGAAACTCTGGGGGTGTTTGCGAAATGTGATTGAGATTAACTTGTTGAGTTGAATGGCCTTGTGCGGCGCGGATCATGGTATGTTCAGTATTGAAGGTGAACCTTTTTTTATTATTATTCTCAACTATATACTCTAATATTTCACGGGTGAGCTTTTTCCCGTGGCGGTTGGCTTGTAATAATAAATCATCAACACTAACCCAACCATCTTGATCGAGAGTGAGTGCAATGGCTTCAGGTTTGTGGCGTAAAACGTAGCTTAAAAATTTACTAAATTGAATTGTTTTGTCTTGCATATACTGCCTGTTAATAATATTTATTTCCTTTAAGTTTAATTTAATTAATGACTAAGCGTGATTAATCGATGAAATCATAACGAAACCATACAATAAAAACGATGTAAATAATCCTAAAGTATTTTTTATGTTGAAAAATAATTCATGGTGAAAATTATTTTTTCTAATCAATTAAAGACCTGTATCTGATTATTGAGATAACGGTGGCTCAAATTAATTAAAAATATTTTCGATTAAATTTAAGCGTAGGATTAAAAATGAAATAGGTGGCATTAATGAGAGTGATTATCTATTAGTTTGAAATTTAATGTTACATTTTGAAAAAGAATCATTCATTTTAAATATTAGACTAAATATTATTTTTCTTGATGTTTTTAACACTATTTTTATTTGATGTGTAAATTGTTATATAACCATTCGTAATGGGATTATGTGATGGTTTGTTGTAATGCTTTGAGTATATAAGATTTTTTTTAATTGATAACTGAGGGGAAGTACACTGAAATAGAAATTTTTGTTGATCCTGCGCAATTTCATTTTGCTTTAATTATTTATACTGGGATTATTAATATAGCAAATGATAGATAATTTTAATTTGTAGTTAAAATAAAACTAATCTCACCAAAGATTCAGTGCATACATCTGTTGTTCAGCTATCAATATCAGTCAAATAATTAGGCGATCACTGCCTACTATATTTTATCACAACATAGCTAATAAAACGGTATCCCTTATTAAAGGTAATTTAATGATCTATCCGATAACAGATAGCACTCTGTCCACACTCAAAAATGATAAATTTTCACGCTATGCTATGCGCTATTTAGTGATTGAGAAAAAGACGCAATCTGCTATTTCAGCGTATGGTTTAGATTTTGAAATTCCTTTTTCACAGCAAACTGAAATTCAACAACTGAAAAATGAGCTGAAAACATTAGGGGCAATCTTTGCGAATAATGGCAAAAGTATTCATTGCGGGTGGCTTTCTAGCGCTTGTGTACAGTGCCGAACGGGGGAAGGGAGCCACACGACATTTTTGTCGTTAAAATGTCACCGTGATTGCTATTTCTGCTTTAATCCTAATCAAGAAAATTATGAAGGTTTTCAACGGGAGATGCGCGATGCAATAGGCGAGGTAGACGCTATTGCAGAGCAAAACTATCCATTATCCCACATCGCACTAACGGGCGGGGAACCGCTGTTATTTCGTGAAGAAAGCATTCAATTCTTTCAACGTGTACAGCAAAAGTTACCGCAAGTTCATACCCGTTTATATACCGCAGGTGACCCGCTAGACCGCACTACGGCCCTTTCATTAGCGAAGGCAGGCCTGCAAGAGGTGCGTTTTAGCATCAAAATTGATGATTCAAAAGAACGCATTGAAAAAGTTTTACGCCGTATCGCCTTAGCCCGCGAAATTTTCCCTATAGTGATGGTGGAAATGCCCGTGATCCCCAATACTGAAGAGCAAATGTATCAGCTGCTGATGCAGTTAGATGATATTGGAATTGATGGTATCAATTTATTAGAGTTCTGCTTTCCCCTGACTAATAGCCATGAATACAAATCCCGCAATTTTAACCTAAAAAACCCACCCTATGAGGTGTATTACAACTATTGGTATGCAGGAGGGCTTGCGGTTGCTGATAGCGAGTTAGCTTGCTTACGTGTACTAAAATTTGCGCTAGAAAAGCGTTTATCTCTCGGCGTGCATTATTGCTCTTTAGAGAATAAACATACGGGGCAGGTGTACCAAAATAACGCATTTTTTCAGCATGATGAGCAGGTGATGGGCCCATATTATTTTTTCTCTACAAAGGATTATTTTTTCAAAAGTGCCAAGGTGTTTGGCGATGACTGCGAGAAAGCGGCTCATTATTTAAAACAAGCCAATGTGCCTTTTCAACATGAATTGCTTCACGGTTTTTTGCAATTCAACCCTGAATCGATTCTGTATCTACAGACGCTAGCAAATCTCCCTATCGCACTCACTTCTCATATTGTTGAGCCAGATGAAAATGGCGATCCATTGATTAAAGAAGTGCGTATTGAATTAACCACACCCACTGAATTTTTATTGACCGACATACAGGGAGGTTCCTGTGAAAAATGAAAACCCCATTTTAGATTTTTTGTATGGGAGGCAGTTTGCTTATGACGTATTGCGTCGCTTACTCATGGAAGAGCCAACGCCTGAATTACTGCAATATTTGTGTGAAGGGGGATTGGCGCTATTCCCTTGTGAAGACCATTTGCCAGTGATGGCTGATGCGGTTAGTGCAATGGAAATAGACTTACAAGCACGCAGCTTACAAGCGGGTACAGATGGCTTTGAGGATTTACATTGGGACTTCACACGCTTATTTATTGGGCCAGATGCGCCTGCAGCAGCACCATGGGAGTCCACTTATGTCTCACGAGACAAACTGTTATTCCAAGAAAGCACCCTTGCAGTGAAATCATTCTATCAAAAATATGGATTTGAATTAGGACAGAAAGAATTCGAAGCTGCGGATCATATTGGCTATGAGCTGGATTTTATGTGGAACCTCAGCCAGAAAATTGTTGAGCTTACCGATTTAGAACCTGAGCTCACTGACGAATCAAAAGCGTTATTGCAGGTATCGTCTTTATTCTTAAATGACCACCTATTGGCGTTTATTACTCCATTTTGCCGTGACCTGCATAACCATGCGAACACCCCATTTTACCGCCAATTGAGTGCACTGTTAGAACCCTTTTTGCGAAATGATCAAAATAAAATCAATGAATTAGTCAATTTATAATAATAAAACGAAAGGAAGAGGTAAGAGCAATGTCAGAAAGACAGAAAATAGCCTTAAGTCGTCGTTCATTTCTAGCATGGACTTCGGCAGCATCGGTAATGGCCACATTACCGCTGAGTAAACGGCTTTACGCATCCACACCAGAGGAAGAAAAAGCGATTGTACAAGCGACGGATACTATCACCAAAGGGAAATGGAAGCCCGTTGCGTGCTGGCATAACTGTGGCGGGCGTTGTGTGAATAAAGCGTTGGTGGTAGATGGTGTGGTAGTGAGGCAAAAAACGGATGATGTGGTTGCTGACTCCCCCGATTTTCCACAGCAACGAGGCTGTTTGCGTGGGCGTTCTCAGCGTAAGCAGGTTTTTGGTGCGGATCGCTTAAAATACCCAATGAAACGTAAAGGCTGGGCACCAGGTGGCGGTGATAAAAGCTTGCGTGGACGTGACCAATGGGTGCGTATCAGTTGGGATGAAGCCCTTGATATTGTCGCCTCAGAATCGAAACGTATTAAAGAAAAATATGGCAAGGAATCGATTTGGATCACGGGTGGAAACGGTGTTGATATCCAAAATGTGTACGCCAAAGCAGGTGGTTTTGTTGGGGATTGGGGAACTACCTCATGGGGCGCTTGGTTTGAAACGCCTGCTCACCTCGGTTTATTGGAAGGCTTTTATACTTTTGGTACCAATGACCGCTTTGATATGCGCAACTCGCAGCTCATTGTTATGTGGGGGGCGAATCCTGCATGGAGTAGCCCTGGAAGCCCAACCTATAACTATTATCAAGCTAAAAAAGCAGGTGCACGTTTTATCAGCATCGACCCAAGCTATACCACGACGGCTGAACTAATGGATGCGGATTGGTATCCCATCAACCCTGGCACCGACCATGCACTTGCATTGGGTATCATGTATGCACTGTTAGAAATGGATAGTCCAGAAAACCCATTAATTGATTGGGAATTTTTACGCCGTTGTACTGTGGGCTTTGATGAAAAAAACATGCCCGCAGGTGCAGATCCAAAAGGTAATTTTAAAGATTATTTATTAGGCACTTATTCAGGTGAACCAAAAACCCCTGAGTGGGCAGCGAATATTTGTGGGTTATCAGTGACAGATATTCGAACATTAGCCCGTGAAATCGGGGGTACAAACCGCGTTGCTTTACTGACGGGCTGGGCTCCTGCACGTATCCATAATGGAGAGGGCTGGGTTCAAGCATTCTCAACATTGGGCTTTATGACGGGACATATGGGGCGCCCAGGGCGTATGACGGGGGTGAGTTGTCATTTTGCTGCGGGAAATAACGGCACACGCTTAGTGATGGCAGGCGCAAGTGGTTTACCATCCATCCCCAACCCTGTGAGTTTGAAAATCAACCATAATGAACTCAATCGTGCATTGCTGGAGAAAAAATTCCGCCAGCGCGGAGTGGGAGATGTGGATGCGAATATTCAAATGATCATTCACCCATTCAATGCGACATTGCAGACGCGTGCAAATATTACTCAAAGTATTGAAGCCTATCGAAAAGATGTCGAACTCGTGGTAACAGCAGCTTATGTGCCACATACCTGTGCAAAATACTCTGATATCGTCTTGCCTGTTACCACAGAATGGGAGCGCGAAGGGACGATTTTAAACCCAAGTAACCGTGAAGTTATTATTGCCGCCGTGAATGTGACCCCGCCACTTTATGAGGCAAAAAGTGATCAATGGATTGCCAAAGAACTGGGCAAACGCCTTGGGATCAATGTGGATGAAGTCTTCCCTGTTTCAGAAAAACAACAGTTTTTCAATAAACTTAATGGGGCAACCATTATCGGGGAAGATGGTCAGACTAAAGAGCCTCTGCTCACGATTACCCAAGCAGATATCGATGAATGGCAAGTCACAGGGAAACCACAGCAAGGTCGTTTAACGTTAAATGAGTTCCTAACTGTTGGTAAATATCAAGTGCAGCGCACGCAAGAAGATAATTACGGTTACATTGCTTACGAAGATTTTATTCGTGACCCGCAAGCGAATCCTCGCCCAACACCGAGTGGTAAGTTTGAAATTTATTGCCAAACATTGGTGGAAAAAGCCGATGAATGTGGTTGGACGAAATTACCGCCAATTCCTGAATATATTCCTTCAGCTAGCGGTTATGAGGCGAGTTTTAAAGACTTTGCCAAAAAAGAGAAAGGGGATTATCCATTCCAAATTTATAACCCACACTATTTACGTCGTTCACACAGTACGTTAGATAATGTGCCGTGGCTACGTGAGCAGTGGCCAAGTCCGATCTATATCAATGCCTCTGATGCTAAACGTTTAGGAATTAAGCATGGCGAAACGGTATTGATTAGCAGCCCTCACGGAAAAATTGTCCGCCCAGCGCTAGTCACGCAAACCATGAAACCAGGGGTAGTTGCATTACCTCATGGTAGCTGGACGGATGTGGATGAAAAAACAGGGATAGATATGGCTGGTGCAGATAATACGCTGACGATCCAAGTCCCAACAGGGTTAGGAACATCAGGGTGGAATACCATGTTATGTAACATCGAAAAATGGGATGGTGACCAGTTAGTCCCTGATGTTGCAATTCCACAGCGTATTATTTTTTAAGGGGCAATGAATAATGGATAAACAAGTCGGATTTTATATCAATGTTGCCACCTGTATTGGTTGTAAAACCTGTGTTGTGGCATGTAAAGATAAAAATGACCTTGAGGTTGGGCGTAATTTTCGCCGTGTGTAC
Organism: Providencia sp. PROV197; assembly: GCF_028479625.1. Classification (NCBI taxonomy): domain Bacteria; kingdom Pseudomonadati; phylum Pseudomonadota; class Gammaproteobacteria; order Enterobacterales; family Morganellaceae; genus Providencia; species Providencia sp. PROV197. Next base: position 1,331 of record NZ_JAMPNZ010000002.1, on the reverse strand, counting down.
GATATCGAAGTGGGTGAATATCCCCGCCCACATCGTTGGCATTTATCTATTGCGTGTAATCATTGTGATGACCCGCAATGTGTTAGCCACTGTCCAACAACGGCTATGCACAAACGTGAAGAAGATGGCGTTGTCTTGGTTGACCACGATAAATGTGTCGGTTGCCGTTATTGTACATGGGCTTGCCCGTATGAAGCCCCACAATTTGATGCCAGCATCGGCATGATGACCAAGTGTGATACCTGTATTGATTTACGCGAGCAGGGGGGGAACCCAATGTGTGTCGATTCTTGCCCAATGCGTGCAATAGAGTTTGGCTTGATAAGCGAATTGCGCAAAAAATACGGGACCAATGCGGATATTGATGGCCTGCCAAGTTCAAGCATCACCAAACCCAACCTTGTTGTTGGCACGAAAGGATAAGGAGAATTATCATGCATGAATTTCCATTGGTGATTTTCACCTTATTTATGCAAGCATCAGTAGGCTGCTTGGTTGTTTCGTTGCTGTGCTATTGTCGTATCCTTGAAGGAAATGAAAAAAAGCAACTTATTAAAAAGCCCGTAGTTGCGAGTTTTGTTTTAGGGTGCGTAGGGTTATTGGGCTCATTGTTTCATATGGGTAATCCATTACACATGTTTTACACCATGGTCCATGTTTCTAGTTCTTGGATGAGCCGTGAAGTATGGGCAACCGCGATTTACATGGCATTGTTATTTTTGAGCACAGCCTTGTTATTACTCAAAAATAAAGCGAATAGTGCATTATTAGTTCTCAGCGCTATCGCGGGCTTGGTGTATATGTATGCCATGTCGGCGCTGTACGCAAACACGCTCTTTAACTTGTGGGGTGGTTTATTTACTTACGCCAGTTTCTTTGGGGCAGTGTTATTGGTTGGCGGTGTGATTGCGGCTTCATTGCTAGTGGGTGGCCTGCGTTCTTTGGGTAAAGAGGATCAACTTAAGCGAGTGGTAAAAGCTTCATTAGGTGTGGGTGTAGTGGGGATATTATTGATGTTACTCGGTGCATTGTCATTACTGAGCAATATCGGTGAGCCAATTTATATGGGCATGACCCCGCGTGAATTGCCTGAAGGATTACTTAGCCTGAGTATTGCCCGTGTGGCGTTAATCGCAGTAGGCGTTCTGTTTGTTGGTCGTTTGTTGTGCCAAAAATCAAGCCAATCAACGAATGCAACATTAGTCATGTCATTTGCTGTGTTATGTATTTTTGCTAGTGAAGCTGTGGGGCGCGTCGTATTTTTCTCTCTCGGAGGTTAATTTTAACTCTTGAGTTATTTGAAATCCGAAGGTAACCCCTTCGGATGGAGG